>DATBWB010000196.1 GCA_036514995.1 Candidatus Acidiferrales bacterium | reverse complement strand
CTCCGTTGGAACAAAGCGGTGGTGTTGCTCGGGGCTGTGCTGGTCGCGGTCTCCATCCTGGGTGTGGCGCGCATTCGCATCAACAACAACATGATTAGCTGGTTCAAGGAAGACAGCACGGTGCGGAGAGCCGATCGCATCCTCAACGAAAATCTCGGGGGAACAGCCACGCTGTACTTGGTAGCGAGCGCTGCGCACGAGGACGCCATGAAAGACCCTGCGGTGCTCCGCTCCCTTGAAGACCTGCAGAGATACCTGGAGAGCAAACGTCTGGTGGGAAAAACCCTCTCCGTGGTTGACTACGTCAAACGTGTAAACTTTGTCCTTCACGGCGATGACCCGCGCTATGACACGATTCCCGAATCCAGGACGATGATCGCGCAGTACCTGTTGCTGTTGAACATGGGCGTCCAGCCCCGTGAGCTGAACAATGTGGTGGACTACCCCTATCAGAAGGCGAACGTCTTCGTCCAGCTAAGGTCCTGGGATGCCGTAGAGGCCAGGGCTCTTCTCCAGGACGCGGAGCGCTACCTGGCTGCTCATCCTTTGCCGGGCACCGAGGTCAAACCCGCCGGCATCGCCTATTTCAATATGGTCTGGAACCACGAGGTGCTGGTGGGGATGCTCTCGGGCTTCATTGCTTCTTCCATCCTGGTCTTCCTCCTGCTGGTGCTGGACTACCGCTCCTTCAGGTGGGGCCTCGTCAGCTTCCTCCCTTTGCTCTTCACGGTTCTCCTTATTTATGGGTTTGTTGGCTTCGTGGGCAAGGACTTCGACATGCCCATCTCCGTTCTCTCGACGCTTTCGCTCGGAATGGCCGTGGACTTCGCTATCCATTTCGTGAGCCGCTTCCAGCAGCGCTATAAAGAAACTCAGGAATTGTCCGGCGCGCTGCGATGGACGGTGGCCCGCCCCGGAAGGGGAATCCTGCGCAACGCCCTTTTGTTTGCCTCCGGCTTCTCCGTGATGGTCTTTGCTCAACTTACACCTTACATCACCGTAGGCGTCTTCATGATCGCCATCATGCTTCTTTCCGCCGTAGCCACGATTGTCCTTCTGCCCGCGCTGGTCTCGCTTGCGGCTCGATGGCTGCTCCGTCAGGAGGTGTCTCATGTCCAGAGCTAGGGGGAGGAAAATGATCTTTCTTTTTTCTTTACTCCTGCTGCTCTTTCCCTCTGCCGCTGCGTTCGCCCAAACTCTGTCAGCGGAGGAAGTGGTCGGGCAGGCCCATCGCGTCCTGTTCTACTCAGGCAACGACATGAAGGCAAAGGTGCAGATGCGCCTCGTCAGCAAGGAAGGAAGAGAACGAGTGAGGGAATTGACGATGCTGCGGAAGAATCTCCAGCAGGGCGGAGAGCAGCGCTTTTTCATCTACTTTTACAGCCCTGCTGATGTGCGCGATATGACTTTTATGATCTGGAAGCATCCCCAGCGCGACGACGAGCGTTGGCTTTTCCTTCCCGCTCTCAAACTGGTTCGGCGCATTGCCGCCAACGATAAACGCTCCAGTTTTGTCGGTTCAGACTTTAGCTACGAGGATGTCTCCGGGCGTGAAGTGGAGGAGGATACACACGCGCTCCTGCGGGAGGAAACGCTGGCGGGCAGACCTGTGTTCGTCATGCGCAGTGTGCCAAAGGACGCAAAAAGCGCCGACTTCAGCTACCGGCTCGCCTGGGTTGACAAAGAAAACTTTGTGCTCTGGCGCGAGGAGTACTACGACAAGCGGAATGAGCTCTATAAGCTGTTCACCGCTGACGAGGTCAAGCAGGTGCAGGGCCTTTGGACCGCAGTCAGGCGCACCATGAAGAATGTGCAAAACGGTCATCGGACCGAAGTCACTTTCCTCGATGTCCGCTACAACGTCGGCCTGGAAGATAGCCTGTTCACCGAGCGCTATTTGCAGAATCCCCCCGCCCGCTGGATCCGGTGAGGCTGCCGGGCTGATGCGAGACCGTCCCGATTGCCCGCGAAACATGGCATGCGAACTTCCTTTGGCATAATTGTAGCCTCCGTTCTCGTCAGCGCCTCTTGTCTCTGCGCGCAGCCCCGTACCACCTGGTACGGGGCGCAGCCCGCCCAGACTCAAGACAACAAAAAGTTCCCCTTTCGGGTCCATGGGTTTCTTCTCGGAAACTTCGCCGCTCGCACGGGTGATGCTCACCCTGCCGGAGAGGAGGGCGGCCGCTTCCTCTGGGCCGATGAACGGCTGCGGCTGGAGATTTCAGGTGACACCGCCAACGGCAATCTCTCCTTCATGTTCAAGGGCGATCTCTTCCACGACGCCGTGGCGAACAAGCTCGATGGTGTGGTGCGCGAGGCTTACCTGGACTACTCGCCCGCTTGGCTGGACCTGCGGCTCGGGCGGCAGGTTGTGACCTGGGGCGTGGGCGATCTTCTTTTCATCAACGATGTGTTCCCCAAAGACTGGAGCGCATTCTTTTCCGGGCGGCCACTCGAGTACCTGAAAGTGGGGGTGGACGCTGTGAAGCTCCATGTGGCCACGCCCGCCATGAACGCCGAGCTGGTGGTGATTCCCTTCTTCGAACCGGATAACCCTCCTCGCCCGGAACGCTTCTTCTTTTTTGACCCGTTTGCCGGCGTTCGCAATCGCATCTTCCGCGAACCCGCCACCACAACTGGCAATACCGAGTTTGCCCTCCGGCTCTACCGGAGGGTTTTCAAGAGTGATGTCTCGCTCTACGCCTATCGGGGCTATTGGCGCCAGCCTTCTTTCCGCCCTGACCAACTCCCGCTGCCCACCGAGTTACGTGGCTTCTATCCACGGCTGGCCGTCTATGGCGCTAGTGCGCAACGAAACGTTGGTGCCGCGCTGCTCAGTCTCGAAGCTGGCTACTATGACTCCCAGGATGACCGCAACGGCGCTGATCCTGCCGTCCCCAACTCCCAGTTTCGCTTCCTGGTTGGGTATCAGCAGCAGCTCGCCAGCGAGTTCACTCTGGGGGCACAGTATTATGCGGAAATCCTGAAGGATTACGATGCCTACAAAGCGACTCTTCCTGCTGCATTCCCCTTACAAGATCGCCTCCGTCATCTGCTAACGCTGCGCCTGACAAAGTTCTTGAAGTACCAGACGTGGAAGCTGTCTTGGTTCAGCTTCTACAGCCCTTCCGATCAAGACGCGCTGCTGATCCCGGAACTGTGGCATGCCATCACCGACCGATTCAGCCTGACCGTCGGGGCAAACATCCTTGAAGGACGCCACCCAACAACTTTCTTGGGTCAGTTTGACCGGAATGACAACGTGTACGTCGTACTCCGATTTGACTTTTAGTGGCACCGGCGGCGGTGGTGGGCTCATTTGTGATTTTGTTTGATCCGATCTTCCAGGGACTGGCGATCGCCCTGATGGCGGGAGAAGTGGCCTCGACTGTGCTTTCCCGCATGGCGGTGCCTGTCATCTATTACATGCAGGAGCGAAAGTCGGTGTGAACGCTTTGACTCCTCGGTTGTCTGACTTACCCTGAAACAGTCTGTCTCACCCTGAGACAGCGGCTCCCCTCTTCCTCTCCTAACTCATGTTCAAGTCCTGTTTTTTCTGCCAACTACCTCGGTCAGACTTGGGAAGCCGCCTTGCTTTGGAGAATGCTGACCTAAGTGGACCCGCGACCATTCTGCGGCGGGTGGTGACGAAATGTACTGGCTACGTGCAGGACTTTCGGACTATTGGAAAGTACTATTTCGTACTAGGAAAGCCGACCCTCAAAATAGGGCTGCACTTGGCGCCTCTCCGCTATTGACTCGCCGGGGGGCTAGAGTCTGAGCATCACCTAAGTGCGTGAAGTGATGAATGATCCAAGCAAGCTTTTTCCAAGATGAAGAAAGGCAGCGGAACTTCTCGGGAGCTAGCGGCTATTCCCTGGCGGAGATGCTACTGGTGGTCGCTTTCGTAGTCATCCTGGCGGCGATGGCGGTGGTCAATCTGATGTCGGCCCGGCAAGGCATCCGCGCCGAAAACGCATTCCAGACCGTGGTCGGCCAACTGCGGCTGGCGAGAGAAATTGCTGTGGACCAACGACAAGATGTGCTGGTCACATTTACTTTGCCTAACACGTTCACCATCCAGCGCATTGATACGGTAAACAACAACGTGGTGCTCTTGAACACTGACGTCTTGCCGACCGATTTCCAATTCATGTCCATCCCGACCATGCCCGACACTCCGGACGGCTTTGGCAATGCTGCTCCGGTGATGTTCGGTAATGCGCCAGCGATTCGGTTCCGCGCCGACGGTACCGGGGTGGACGCCAACCTGGCACCGGTCAATGGGAGTGTGTTTTTCGGCGCTCCCGGTCAGATACAAACCATGCGGGCGGTGACCGTGTTGGGTGCCACCGGACGGATTCGCGGCTACCGCTGGACAGGTTCTCAATGGAGTTAGTGCCATCCCCACTGGATGCCTCTTGTTTGAACGGTTTGCCGCAGTGATGTTCGCTCCGCTCACCAGGGCGGGACATTCCAGTAAGTTGGCATGTCCCGCCTTTTCTCTTCCTGGCGCTCACCCCGTCCCAACTTAATGAGCCTATGCATTCCGTCCCAATTCGTTGGGACGGGACTCCCGGGAAATCACCACGAATATTTGGAGCGGCGCTAAGATTCCTTGAAGCGACTCAGCTTGCGATAAAGGGTGGCGCGGCCAATGCCCAGCCGGCGGGCAGCCGCCGATTTATCTCCGGCCGTCGCCTCAAGCGTCTTCAGGATCGTGTTGCGCTCAAGGTCGGAAAGCCGGACCGTCGGTTCCGAAGAGAGCATGGGTTGCGGAGCGGCCAGCGCCCGGCGGACATCCTCGGCTTCAATCGTACCGCTCGCCGCCACCAGGCAGCGCCGCACACAGTTCTCCAGTTCCCGGACGTTGCCCGGCCAGGGGTGATTCTGGAGCACTGCCAGCGCCTCTTCGCTGATACCGGAGATGGGCCGGCCCGGATCCCCGTAGAGATTCAAGAAGTACTCCACCAGCGCCGGAATGTCTTCGCACCGGTCGCGCAACGGCGGCAGCGACAGCCGGCCCACGTCAATGCGGAAGTAGAGGTCCTGGCGAAATCCGCCCTGCGCCACAGCGGCGGCCAGGTCGTAGTGCGTCGCGGCGATCAGGCGAAAGTCGGTCGGCACCGCCGTGTCGCTTCCGAGCGGCCGGACTTCTTTCTCCTGGAGTGCTCGCAAGAGTTTTGCCTGGGCTTCGAGCGGGAGGTCACCAATTTCGTCGAGAAAGAGCGTGCCGCCATCGGCTTTTCTCAGCAACCCCTCGCGGCTGCGGTCGGCGCCGGTGAAGGCGCCGCGAACGTAGCCGAACAGTTCGCTTTCAATGAGGTTTCCCGGCAGCGCCCCGCAGTCCACGGCGACAAAACGTCCCTGGGCATGCTGGCTATTTTGGTGGAGCGCCAGCGCCACCAGTTCCTTGCCCGTTCCCGTCTCGCCTTGCACCAGGACGGGACAGTTGCTGGGGCCGAGACGAACAATCGCCTGGAAAATCTCTTGCATCGGCCGGGAACGGCCCACCAGCCCAAAAAAGGTTCCGCTCGCCTGTTCCCGCAAGGCGCGATTTTCGGTGACCAGCCCGGCGGTGGTGGCCACGCGTTCCATCGCCAGTGTCAGATCATCCTTTTGCAAAGGTTTAACGATGTAATCGTAAGCGCCGGCGCGCATGGCCTCGACCGCGGTTTCCACCGTACCGTAGCCGGTCATGACCACCACCAGGATATCCGGGTAGCGCGCCTTGATTTCTCGCAGTAAGGCGATGCCGTCAATGTCCGGCATGCGCAAATCGGTGAAGACGACGTCCATGGGCTGCTCGGCGAGAATGGCCAGGGCCTCGCTGGCGCGGCTGGCGAGCAGGTGCGGGTAGCCGGTCTGAGTCGCCGCCCGCTGGCACATCTCCCGTATGGCCGGCTCGTCATCCACAAAAAGGAAACGGACGGTCTTTCCCGAAACACCGGGATTGGCATCTCCACCCATGGCCCTTCTCCCGAACCGATGCGCACGCATCGCTTGGGCGCGGGTCAGATCCTATGGACTCCTGCAAGCCAGGGCTGAACTTCAAGGAAGGGGAGGGCAGGTGCTCCGATCCCTGCTCTTGGGCAGGCGCCGGAACGCGCCCCGTTAGTATAAAGGAATCGGCACAGAAAAGGGAAAGGGGAGGGTTCCTCAGCGGCAACCGGCGCCCTCCCGAGGCTTCGGGACTCAGTGCAGCGGCCGCGAGAAGGTCACGCTATTGGCATCGTGGTTGGCAACCACGACCAGGTCGGTGAACAGATCCACTGCCACCCCCTGCGGGCCGGCGCCGGTAAGGACAAAATCCACGAAGCTCGGCGGAGCCTGCGTCAGATCGAGGACAGCCACTCGATTCAGTCCCGCCTGGGAGATGAAGAGTTCTTTGGTGTTGGGGTTGAAGGCCAGCGCGATCGGATCTTTGCCTCCGGGCAGTATGCCGGTGAGGGTGCGGGTGGCCAGGTCAATCTGAGCGATGTTGTTGGTGGCAAATTGAGCGACGTAGGCGGTGTTCGTCGTCTCGTCAATGGCCACCGCCCGCGGATCCGAAGCCGGCGCCAGCGGGATGGGCGTTCCAATGACGGCCGGCGGACTGGCTGCCAGGTCAATGATGGAAACCGAGCTGCTCCCGTTGTTCACCACCACCGCCTGGTTCGTCACGGTATTGATGGCCACCGCCGACGGCGCCACCTGGATCCCGTCCCCGATGGTGGCCACTTGACCCGTGCCAAGCTGGATGACGCTCACCGTGTTGGTTCCGGCGTTGGTGACCACCGCCACGTTGGTGATCGGATTCAAAGCCACGCCCACCGGGTCACCGCCTACGTTAATGGTGCTGATCTGGCTGGCGGTGATCAAATCCACCACCGCGGCCTGATTTCTCGCCCGGAGCGTGATGACAGCAACGTTGTTAAACGGATTGATGGCTACCCCGGCCGGCGAACTGCTCGCCTGCAGACTGATGGTGCTGCGGACTGTACCCGTTACCAGATCGAGAACGGACGCGTTGCTCTCGAGCCCGTTGACCACAATACCGAGCTGGGAGTGGGGATTGACCGCTATGCCCGTCGGGCCGCGACCCACGGCAACTGATTTTTCTACCCGGAAGCCAACCGCGTTCGTTCGGCGGTTCGTCCCGGTGTCCACCACCGTCACCGCTTCGGCCGAAACGGCGCTGAACGCGGTGAAGGGAAGCGTCCCGACCAGCCGGCCGGCATTGGCCAGGGTCGAACTGAGGGGAAGGTCGCCGTAGGCGACATTGTTCGACGACTGGTAGCCGGTGCCATTCGCCCGGATGTCCAACGACCCGCCCGATCCACCGGAAGGGGCTGTCGAATGGGGAGAGATAAAACTCAGCGTGAAATTCTTGAACGTCGCTGTGTCCCCCACGTCCACGCGGGTGACCGTGCCGGCCACCGCGTCCGCTGCTACGGCAACGTTGGTGGCCGGATGGAGGGCCACCGCCCCGGGCTGCGCCGCAACCGCCAGTGGATTGCCCAATACCGTCTGGCTGTTCAAGTCAACCAAAGTGAGCGTGCCTGTCAGGCTGTTCGTCACCGCTGCCACGTGCGTGTGGGGGTTGATGTCCACGCCAAGCGGTTCTGAGCCTACGGCCAGAGTGGCGGTGACGGCAAGCCTTGTCAGATCCACGATGGAAACGTTCCCGCTGCCGCGGTTGGCAATCACCGCCAGATGGAGCGTGGAATCCACCGCCACGCCGATCGGCTGCGTCCCCACAGCCAATGGAGGCAATTCCACCGGAGTCGCCGGATTGAGATCAAGGATGGATACCGTGTTGCCCCCCGGGTTGGTCAGCACCGCCCAATTCAGATTCACGTCAACAGCCACGCCCACCAAACCCGAGCTCACCGTGAAGAACTGCGGTGGTTTCGTGTTGGTGAGATCAATCTGCGCCAGTTGGCCAATTCCCGGCTGGGTGACCAGAGCAATCTTGGTGATGGGATTGATCGCCACCGCCGGTGCCGGAAGGGTGGCGCTGCCCGGCGGGGCGGCAATGTCAAGCGTGCGCAGGAGGGCGGGATTGGGGAGATCAAGCACCGACACACGGTTATTCGAGTCGGCCACCAAGGCCTGGTCCATGTCCGGGTTCACGGCAATGGCCCGCGGTGCGGTGCCCGGCGCCAAGTTGATCGTCGTCGTAATGTTTCCGGTAGCCAAGTCCACCACCGAAACGTTGTCGCTGCCGTGGTTGGCCACGAGCGCCACATTTCCCGTTGGCCAGATGGCCACACCCCGCGGGCCGGTGGCCGGCGCCAGGTTCGTGGTACCGATGCTTGCCGGCGGGCTGCTCGGCATGACAACCAGGTTGGCGAACGAGGATCCCCCGCCGGCATTGATCAACACGAGCGGATATTCACCCGGATTGGCCACGTCCGCCGTTTTCATCTTTACAGTAATCTGGTTTCCGCTGTTGACCGTAACGTCAACGGAAGGCTTTGCCGTGCCGTTGAAATCCACTTTGGTTCCGGGGTGGAAGTAGCCACCGCGGACGATAAGATCAAAGTCAGCCGCGCCCGCCGTGACCCTGGCGGGTTCGATGTGGCTCACCACCGGTATGCCAGCAACAACGCTAAAAGCCACCGCAGGCGAGTCCACTCCGCCGGGTGTCCGCACCGTGACCTGCGCCGTGGTGGGTGACTGGATCAAGTCGGCTGAGACAACAGCTCGAAGCTGCCCGCTGCTGATGAAGCAGCTCGCGTCGTCAAGGGTTGGAGGTGGCCCAGGTGTATCTCCGGGGCAGGCCAGCCGGTTTCCGCTCCAGCGGATGGTTGACCCGCTGAGGAAGTTGGTTCCGAGCACGACTAAGCTGAAGCTGGCTGAGCCGGCGACCGCGCGCGGCGGCGCCAGCCCGCTGATGGGCGTGGTGGGATTGAAGATGGCTGCTACCGCGTTCGCTTTTTTGCTTTTGTCGGCGTTGGCGGTAGCGGTGACCGTCACCGTATTGGGGTTGGGGATCGTGGCCGGGGCAGTATAGAGCCCATTGGCATCGATCCTGCCCACCGTGTCGTTGCCGCCGTCCACGCCGTTCACCGCCCACGTCACTGTCTTATCTTCGGCATTGGCCACGGTGGCGGTGAACTGTTGCGTGGTGGCAACTGCCACCAGCGCCTGGCCCGGGGAGACGCTGATGGTGGGGGGCAGCGCCGCCCCGCCGTTGCCGCCGCACCCGGATAACGCCAGAACAAGCGCCAGGAGTCCCGCCAGGCGCCACCCCAGGGAAACATCTCTCATCGCCCTGTCCTCATGTGGAGTCAGAATGATCTTTCAGCCGGACTTAAGCGTGCCGGGCAAGGCTGCGCTCGCTCGCCCCGCTACCATCGGGGCTCGCCTCGGGCCAGCCTGTTCCCCTGCCCGCCCTTAGGATTGCGTCAAACCTCATTAGACTACTAGAGAAAGGCCGGGGTTGTACAGGGTCAGCTCCGGCCCATCTTGCTTGCCGGAGTAAGAACCATGCTCTCTCCCCCGCCCCGCGAATCCTGGCAACACGCATTTCGCTTTTCGAGTTTCGATTTTCGTTCTACTGGGCCAGGCTGAGCACCGGAGCCGCTGATTCATGCTCGCCGGGTCGCAACCAGGCCTGTAATTCACTCGCGGCTTGAAATGAAGAGGGAAGCAACCCCGGCGAGAGACAGCTTGCCATGCCCCCGCCCTTGACAACGCATCCTGGGCTCAGGCTAGCGCCGACATCCGGAGAGCCGAGCATCCGGCAAAAAGAAGAGGAAGCAACCGCCGTCCCGGAAAGTGGTTCAACAGTTGCTTCCTTTGGGTGTGTCCTGGAAGTGATTATGCTTCATTCGATGCACGTCGTGGAAAAAGGTTGCTTGCCCGCCATCAGGATAGGCGGGCCTGCCTGGACGAGCGGACGCGGTAACTCGATGAATACGCGATATACGCGACAATGGGAAAGCCTCGCCCTTTGTGGCAAACTGACCCTGTCCAGCCCTGGGAGCGCGCATGCTGATACGGTTTTGGGGGGTGCGGGGTTCCACTCCAACACCGCAAAAGGAAAATCTTGGCTATGGCGGAAATACCGCCTGCGTCGAGCTACGCCCCAAGTCCGGCGCGCTTTTCATCTTTGACTGCGGCACCGGCATCCGGGCGCTGGGGCACCGGCTGAGTCGCGAGTTCGGCCGCCGGCCCATCCGCGGGCTGATTTTCCTGAGCCACTATCATTGGGATCATATCCACGGCATCCCTTTTTTCCTGCCCCTCTACCACCGCGCCAATGCCTTCATCTTCCATTCCTTCCCTTCGCCCGGCGGCGACGTGCGTCGCGTGCTCGAAGGGCAGATGACGAACCCGTATTTCCCGGTGGACATGTCCACCATGGCGGCCGAACGGCGATTTTTTGAACTGGCCGAGGGCCGCGTGAGCTACGACAAGGTGGCCGTCAGTTGCCGGCCGCTCCATCATCCTCAGGGCTGCCTCGGCTTCCGCGTCGAGGCGGAGGGCAAGGTGGTCGTCTATGCCACCGACAACGAGCCGGGCGACGCCATCGGCGACCGCAACCTCCGCGAACTGGCTCAAGGTGCCGACATCCTCATCTACGACGCCCAATATACCCCCGAGGAATATCGCAAGCGGAAACAGACCTGGGGCCACAGCACCTGGCGGGAGGGCGTGCGCGTCGTGCGCGACGCCGGCGTCAAACAGCTTATCCTCTTCCACCACGACCCGGACCACAATGACCGCGCCATTGATTCCATCCTTGCCCAAACCCGCAAGCAGTTTCGTAATACTTTGGCCGCCTTCGAAGGAATGGTCTTGAAATTGTAGCGGTCTTTTCTCGCGAACCCACCACCTGAAACCCGGGCGTGATTCTCTGGGAAGGCTGCGTTACAATCCATCCAGAAGTTGTTAGCTCGCCCCGAGGAGGTGTGCCATGACCGACACCGCGCGCCAAATTCTTCGCATCGAACGCCAGCAGGTGGCCGATTTCAATCGGGGGAGGATTCCTGCTTTGTTGCGCTCCTTTGATCCAAGTTTTGTTGGCTTTTCTTCCACGCGACACCCCCGGATTGCCGGGCGAAATGCCCTGAGCAGGACATTTCATTTCTATCTCAAGCAAGCGCCGAAACTGGCCTACTCCATCGTCCAACCGCGCGTGCAGGTGTATGGCCGGGCGGCGGTGGCGACGTTCTACTGGAAAGTGCGGCTCGGTAAGCGCTCCATCAACGGCCGGGGCAGCCATGTCTATGTGAAAAAACCGGCCGGGTGGCGCATCGTCCACGAGCATTTTTCCCGCGCGCATTGATCTTCCCGCAGGGTGTCAAGGAGCTCTTTGGACTCCACGCGATGGCCTAGGAGCCTGCGTAAAAACTTCCCAGCGCTTGCACCGAGCCCCCAGCGCTTGCACCGAGCCCCCCAGCGCTTGCACCGAGCTCCCCAGGCACCTGCGCCGAGCCCCCCCAGCGCTTGCACCGAGCCCCCGGCGCTTGCGCTGAGCCCCCAGGCACCTGCCTGGGGGATACCAGGAAGTCGCGGAAGAGTTTCTATACAGTCACGCTACGGTGGCGGGAACAGGGCCGAGATCTTCTGCTCGGCCTCGTTAAGGAATTTCTCGGTGATGTCGGCTTCGTGGAGGATGCTATACAGCATGTTCTCTCTCTGGCAGTAGCCGCGCAGCTTGGCCATCACCTCGCGCACCGTTGGCCAGGTGACTCCAAACCAGGCCGGATGGACGCGCAGACCGGCTGCCTTCAAATCTCCCAGGATGCGATCCGGCTCGTTCTCTTGGAGCATGGCCATCAGCGCGATGCCCAGGCCAACCGCCTCGCCGTGGAGGTAGCTCCGGCCGGTGAGCGCTTCCAGAGCGTAGAAGAAGAGGTGCTCGGAACCTTCCACCGGGCGCGGATTCCAGCCGATGCAGGCGACAATGCCGCCCGTCCACCGCAACGCCTCAGCCAGCGCCCGGATGCCGGACTCGGATACGGCGCGAATCTCTCCCAGGTGCTTGCGCAACTCCTCGAGAAATTCCCGGGCGCGTTCGGCCAGCGCTGGATCCCACGTCCAATTCCCGGCCAAGCCCCGGCGGGTGGCCAGGTCCCAATCAAAGAGCGCGGTGTGGATGGCCAGGGCGTTGGAAGCCCCGGCGCGATTCATCCCGGGTGGCGCCGAGCGAATCAGATCAAAGTCGAGAAAGACGGCCTCCGGCACCGCCCAGCCGACGTATTCCACGCGGCGGTTGTGGCGGACGGCAGCGCGATGGCCGAAAGCGGCGTCGGCGGAGAGGATGGTCGGCAACTGGTAGAGCGGGAGGCCACGCATCCACGCGAAAAATTTCGCGGCATCCATGGCCGCTCCGCCGCCCGCCCCTACGATGGCGCGCACCGGCGGCAGGCTCTGCGTGGCCGAGTGCAGCACGTCCCATTGCACCGAACTCACAAAAAAGGGCTGCGCCGCTCGCGAGGGAAAGTGCGTTTGCAGCCGCGGCCAGATCTCGGCCATGGTGACGACCAGATAGGGTGGCGCGGCGATGCGATCCATTTCGCGGGCCAGGCCCCGACCGTAAATAACCGGAAACAGATTTTCTTCCCAGTGCATGGGCTCCTTCCCGCATCCCCATTCCGAAACCTCGGGATTCGGAACCGGGATGGGCGTGCGGCGGCATCCTTCGGCTCCGCTCAGGACAAGTCATAGTAAAGACAACGGCCTTGCCGCTCAACCGGTTTTTTGAAGAGGCTTCCACACGCGGGGGCAAGCGCAGAGATCCCGCCGCGGCGGGTTGCGGTTGTGCTAGGGCCGTTTGAGAAACCATCTGAATATTCCCATCAAGATAGTTGTAAGGCTGTCTCTTGCGGAGGCGGTGTCGCAAAAATCGATCTCGCGCTGATACAATGCCTGAACATTAGCAAAGGTCATGGGTGCAGATATGCATTCGCACATTGGCCTGGCGCTGCCGGCGATCGCGATCGGGTTTCGGCCAACGTTCCTCGACTTCGAACGTGGGATCCGCGTGGGAAACCTGGAGGAGCATGAACGCATCACGCGCATCCTCAAGCTGGCCTTGGAATCCCGCTACCAACAACCCTTTGTCACCGAGCGCTGGGGCCGCGGGGTTTATTGGCGGTGGATCGGCTTCCTGCCGCGAGCCAACCGCACAGCTAAGCCGCTTTCTGGACACGTCAGCTTCGGCTGCTCGAAGTTCTTCCTCATGGTGGACACCGATGAGCGGCTCTTCAAGTGCGGCCTCCAGGTCGAGCGCGGCTATCTGAAAGCCCCGCGCGAGTATCGCGATTGCGAGCTGCGGCCTGACTGGGATTGGCACCGGCTGCTAAAGGCACTGAAGCGAAAGAGCCCCATGGAAAGGGAGCTCAAGCGGCTGGTGCTTCGCGAAGGTTTTATGGTCCACGCGGGCAGTTGGGAAGCCGAACCGGCGCGCTTCTCGAAAGCCAATTTCCCGGACATGCTGAAGCTCCGGAGACTCCTTCAAGCTGCGCCAAGAACCCACTGGGCCGGCTTTCAAATCTATTACCCCATGCGCGAGAGTGAAGTACAGAGTACGACAGGAGTGGATCTGGTCGAATCCATGTTGGCGGTGTTCAAAGAAGTTACCCCGGCGATCAACCTCTGCATGCAAATCCAATTGCAAGAACATGCGCAACATACGTAGCCAATTGACTCGGGTCTTGGTTAACTCATACTGATGACGAACTTCGGGCAAAGGCGGGAGAACAACCTTAGGACATGAGCAAAAAAACCGCCGTCGGATTCCTGGCGCAGTTCATTGTCTGGGGCCTCCTTTTATTCGGCTGGGGCCTGGATGACCTCCGCGGCTTCTTCTCCCATCCCGCGCGCCTCGGACTGCTCGCAGTGGCCGTCCTGGGCATGGCTGCTGTCCTGGTGTCTCGTCTGGACTTCGACCCTTTTCGCAAAGGGGAAAAGCCGGTAGGCGGCCAGCGCTGGATGCTGGCCGTGTTCGTGACCATAACGCTCTTGTCGGCCTGGTTCATGCCCTTTGGAGACCGTCGGGGCCTGCTTGTGTTCGCCGACGCTGATGCGGTGCGCTACATCGGCTTGGCGTTGAACGCGAGCGGAGGGGCCACACGACTCTTGGGAGTTTGGACGCTGGGCAGGCAATTCAGCGCCTATGTGACCCTTCAAAAAAATCACCGACTCGTCCAAACCGGCATCTACCGCTTCGTCCGCCACCCAATGTACCTGGGGGTCTTGCTGGCATTTCCCGGATCGGCGCTGGTGTTTCGCAGCCTGCTGGTGATTCCGTTGTTTGTGATCTGTGCCGTCTTGCTCGGAGCGCGCATTGCTCAGGAGGAAAAGCTGCTTGCCGAGCATTTCGGCGCCGAGTTCGAAGCCTACCGCCGCCGCACGTGGCGGCTGCTCCCGTACCTCTATTGACGGCTCTCATGTAGGGGCAGGCCTTCAGGCCCCGTACCGACATGGTACGGGGCAGGCCGCCACAAGATCGGGCAAGCCTGCCGCAGGCAGGCAAGCTGAAGCTTGCCCCTACAACTAGTACAACTTCGGTTGGGAGGGGTGGCTACCCATCGGCCAGGAAAAGGCTGGCTGCGCCGTAGATGCCGACGTCGGCCACCAGTTGAGCGGGCAAGATCGGGCAAGCGGCCGCAGCGCGATTGATGGTGCGCTCCGGGATCACCGACCGGATGACGCTAAAGAGCGGCTCGCCCATTTGAGCCACTCCGCCGCCAATGACGATGGCTTCCGGGTCGAGCAGGCTGATCATCGAGGCAAGCCAGATGCCCAGGAGCTCGCCGGTTTCGCGCACCACCTCGAGCGCCAGTCGGTCGCCCCTGGCCGCTGCCCGGCCAATCAGTTCAGCGGTGATGCGCTCGGGATCGGCCTTGGCTTCTTCGCGAAGGATCGGCGTCCAGGCTTCGCCGGCGCGAATTTTTTCGCGCAGGCGCCGCGCCATGGCCGGCCCCGAGGCCAGCGCTTCAACGCAACCTCGATTGCCGCATTCACAGCGCACCAGACTGTCGTAGGCAATCGTGACGTGCCCGCCCTCGCCGGCGTAGCCCTGCTTGCCGTGGTAGATTTTTCGGTCGAGGATGATGCCTGTCCCGATGCCGGTGCTCACTGTCACGTAGAAAACATGGGGGAATCCCTTGCCGGCGCCCCAAAGGACTTCAGCCAGGCCGGCGGCGTTGGCATCGTTATCGAGTCGCGCCGGGAGAGAGAATCGCTCTTCGACCAGCTTCTTGAGCGGCACATCGTGCCAGCCGGGCAAGTTGGGCGGATTGATGACCCGGCCGGTGGCCGCGTGGACCGGTCCTGGCGCACCCAGACCGGTTCCGAAAACGCGATCCGTGGCGGGGCATTGCCGCAATATTTGTTCGATCGCGGAAAAAACCTGCGCTAGGCTTGTTTCTGCGCCCCGCTCAGCGAGCGTTGGGATGCTCAGGCGGCGGTAGAGCGTGCCCTTCGCGTCCACCAATCCGGCGGCGATCTTTGTTCCACCGATGTCGATTCCGGCAATCCACTCGGCCATGGCAGCCCGCTCCGGCTAAAAGCTCGAAGAGCCTGAGAGCGCCCATTGTGCCGCAATCTACCGTACATGTCATCGCTTTCCTCAAATGCGGAAGCTCGAAACTAGAAGCTGGAATCGAGCCTCCAGCCTCAAGCGTCCAAGCTCGAGACCAAGGAATATCCCCGGCAGCCCGCCACGGCGGGTCGCCTGGGGCTATAATCCCTCACGAAGGTTTGTCCCGAGGCCTTCGCCCCGATCTATCGGGGCAAGGGACGGCAGCAATGGACGAACAAGCCAAGCGACCATGGATTTCTTGGATTGATGTTCTCTGGCTGGCGTTTCTTTTCGGGCTGGCGTTGCTGCGCCCGCTCACGCTCGTCAGCAAGCAGGTCACTTTACTGGCCATTGGTGTGTTCCAAATCGTTGAGCGCAATCTGCCTTTTTTTTCCGAAGACCGCCGGGGACCGCACCTGAGTGTCGCCGTGAAGCTGGCGCTGGCCTTGCTTCTCATCCACGTGACCGGCGGCATCGAATCGAGCTACTACCTCATTGTTTATGTGCCGGTCGCCACCGCGGCCATGCTGTTTGGCATCCTGGGCACGCTCGTTTGGACGGCCGTGATTTCATCGAGCTACCTGGCCTTCTTGCCCATTGCCCTCCGGCACTCCGAACTCAGCCCCGAAGGCGCGAGAGAACTTGCCATCCGGGTTCTCTTCTTTTTCCTGGCCGCGGTTCTGGTCAACCGCTTCGTGGGGGAAAACAAAGAGCAGGCGGAGCGTTACCGGTGCCTGGCGGAAGCGCTCAAGGCGACGAACCGGGAACTCGAGCGGGTGCAGGCGGAGGCGCGCCGGTCGGAGCGCCTGGCCGCGCTCGGACAGCTCTCGGCCGGGCTGGCTCACGAACTGCGCAATCCTCTCGGCGTCATCAAGGGTTCCGCCGAAACTCTGGCCCAGCGGCTGGCCGAGGCGGGCCCGCTCGAAAAGGAGCTCTGCAGCTATATCTCGAGCGAGGTCAACCGGCTGAACGCGATCGTGGGTCGCTTCTTGGAATTTGCCCGACCCAGCCAGCTCCAGTTGCAGCGCGAGGAAGTGGAGGGGGTGGTGGAGCGAGCGCTCGAAACCGCTCAGGCACAGAAGCCGCAAAACACGATTGAGATGGTTCGCAACTATGGAAAGAACTTGCCGCCTGTCATGCTGGACCCGGACCTGTGCGAAAAGGTTTTTTTGAACTTGGCGCGGAATGCCCTGGACGCCATGCCGGAGGGAGGGAGATTGACGGTGACGACGGCCCGGACCAGCCTGGACGGGCGCGATGGCATCGAAGTAGTGGTGGAAGACACCGGCGTGGGCATCGCCCCGGAAAACCTAGAGCAGATCTTCAATCCGTTTTTTACCACCAAACCCGACGGCGTCGGGCTGGGACTTTCCATTGTGTCGAAGATCGTGGACGACCATCGCGGGCAGATACGCGTCACAAGCGAGCCGGGCCGCAGCAGCCGGTTCACGGTATTCTTGCCGCTCGGAGACTGATCAGCCATGGCAGCGCGAATCCTTGTTGTGGAAGACGAGCCGAAGATGCGCCGGCTGCTTGAGCTGCAGCTCGGCGAGGCAGGCTACACCGTGGTGCTGGCGGCGACCGCCGAGGAAGGGCTGAAGCGGCTTGGCCAGGATAGCGCCGACCTTGTCGTCACGGATCTCAAGCTGCCGGGGATGGACGGCCTGAAATTTCTTCAGGCCCTCAAAAAGCACGATGCGCTCTTGCCGGTCATCATCATGACCGCCTACGGAACGGTGGAAACGGCGGTCGAGGCCATGAAAGCCGGCGCCCACGATTATGTGCTCAAGCCTTTTTCGATGGAGGAAATGAAGCTCATCATCGGCCGGGCGCTCGACGTGAACCGGCTGCGGGAGGAGAACCGTCAGCTCCGGGAGGCGCTCGGAACCAAATACAAGTTTGAAAACATGGTCGCCGGCAGCCCGCTCATGCAGGATGTCCTGGCCACGGTCGTCCGGGTGGCGACGACCCGCTCGACGGTCTTGATTTGCGGCGAAAGCGGCGTCGGAAAAGATCTGATCGCGCGCGCCATCCACCAGCATAGCCCCCGGCGTGACGGGCCGTTCGTCAAAATCAACTGCTCGGCCATCCCGGAAAACTTGCTCGAAAGCGAACTCTTCGGGTACGAAAAGGGCGCGTTCACCGGTGCCACCACGAGCAAGCCGGGGAAATTTGAGCTGGCTGACGCCGGGACCATCTTCCTGGACGAAATCGGCGACGTGATCCCTGCCGTGCAAGTCAAACTGCTGCGCGTCCTGCAGGAGCGGGAGTTCGAGCGGCTCGGCGGCACAAAGACGATTCGGGTGGATGTCCGGGTCGTGGCCGCAACCAACCAGGACCTGCGCGCCGCCCTCGAGCAGGGCACCTTCCGCCAAGACCTTTACTACCGGCTGAACGTGGTGCCGGTGAATCTGCCCGCCTTGCGGGAGAGAAAAGAAGACATCCCCGCGTTGGTCAATCATTTTCTGGCCCATTTTTCGAAAGAGTCGGGCAAAGCGATTCGCGGGATCACCCCGGCGGCGCTTCGCCTGCTCGAGGCCTATCATTGGCCCGGAAACGTGCGGGAACTCGAAAACGCGATCGAGCGCGCGACCGTGCTGACCGCCGGAGACGTGATTGACGTGGCCGACTTGCGGCTGGAAACCCCACCCAGCCGCAGCCAACCCGGCTTGGGCGGAGCCTCGGAGATGTTTCTTCCCGAAGGGATGACGCTCGATCAATACGAGGAGGAATTGATTGGCGAAGCGCTGCGCCGGACCGGCGGCAACAAGAGCCAAGCTGCGCGCCTGCTCGGATTGACCCGCAATACCCTCCGCTATCGCCTCTCCAAGATGGGCATCGCCGATGAAGCCGGCGCGGAAACGCCGCCTGAAGAAACACCTAACTCCGAAGGAAAGTAGGGGCGCAAGGCCTTGCGCCCCTACTGAACGCTGTCGGCCCGACAAGTCGGGGCTGGTTGATTTCGGCCAGGGCCTGGTCGAAGCCAACCGAATGCCGGCACAGCCAACCTGGAACGAGCTACCCACCGCTGTTTGCCCCCGCAAACTCATTGAAAACGCGACCCATTTAGTTGCATGGCAAACCTTCATTTGGTGCTTGATTTGCCACGCAAAGGGCGGATGAAGTGGTGCTCGCCCCGACGAGTCGGGGCGGGCAGGCCAGCCCAAGGGGGTGCGCGATGAAAAAGCAAAACATTAGCTGGATCTTGGCACTGGGTCTTCTCTTGAGCCTGGCGTTCACTCTGGCCGCTCGCGCCGACGATGACCGTGACTACAAGGAAGAGAGCCGTTATGGCGTGGCCCGCATCAGCCTGATTCACGGCGATGTGACGATGATGCGCGGCGACACCCAGGATTGGGTCGCGGCTACGGTCAACACCCCGCTCGTGCGCGGTGATCGCATTTATGCGGGCGATCGCTCGCGCACTGAAATCCAAATTGATTATGCGAATGTGCTCCGCCTGGCCGAGCGCACGGAAGTGAAGCTGGCGGACATTGCTCGCACTCGCATTCAGCTCCAGCTCTCGCGCGGGCTGGTAACCTACAACGTGCTTCGCGGCTCGGAGGCCGATGTGGAACTGGACACGCCCAACGTGGCCGTGCGTCCCTTGAAGGAAGGAATCTACCGGGTGGAGGTGACCGACAGCGGCAATACGATTGTGACGGTGCGCAAGGGCGAAGCGGAAGTGAGCACGCCCCAGGGCAACGTCGTTGTCAAGAAGGGTCGCCAGATTAATGTGGTCGGCACCGATTCGGTCCAATATCAGATCGTCGAAGCCTCACACAAGGACGATTGGGATCGCTTCAACGAGCGGCGCAATGACGACATTTATGAGGCGCGCAGTTATCGCTACGTGAACCGCTACGTTTACGGCGCGGATGACCTGGACCGTTACGGCCGGTGGGTCTATGTGCCGAGCTACGGTTACTGCTGGTATCCGGCGGGAGCTTATGGTTGGGTGCCCTATCGCTACGGCCACTGGACCTGGATCAGCTATTACGGCTGGACGTGGGTAAGCTACGAGCCGTGGGGCTGGGCGCCGTACCACTATGGCCGCTGGTTCCGCCATCACCCCTATGGTTGGGTATGGTTTCCCGGCCAACGGCACTATCGTCCCTACTGGGCGCCCGCCTACGTCAGTTTCTTTGGTTTCGGCGGCAACGGGTGGTCCTTGGGCTTCAGTTTTGGTCACAGCCAGATCGGCTGGCTGCCCCTCGGGCCTGGAGACTACTACCGGCCCTGGTGGGGAAGGCATCGCGTGACCAATATCGTCAACGTGACGAATATCACCAATGTGACCAACGTCACCAACGTACGCAACGTCACCAATGTGAACAATATCTTTGCCGACCGGCACGTCCGCGACGCCATCACCACCACCACTGCCGATGACTTTGCCCGCGGGCGCGTGCCGCGCGAGCAGCGGCCGGTGGATGTAGCCACGCTCAGGAAGGCAAGTCTGGTGGAGGGAACGCCTCCCGTGCTGCCCACGCGCGACATCGTGAGGGCCAGCGATAAAGCGGTTTCCGCCTCGGCTGTGCCTCCCGCTCGTTTTACGCGAGAAAACTTTTTCACCAAACAAAAACCCCCTGCCGGTCCCGCCCGCTTTGATGACGAGGTGGCAAGCCTTCGCGAGCGACTGGCCGAGCAGGGTCTGGTGACCGCGCCGGGTCGGAAGGCGGCTCCGAGAGGCGGAACAGTTCCTGGGCCGCATGAAGAATTCGGCACCGCCGAAACTCCAGGAACCGCAAACCGGTCTCGCGGTCGCTCGGCTGCCGGCGAGTTACCTGAGAACCCGAATCTCCGGTCAGCCCCCATTGGCGGGAGCCGCCCGGTGCCGAAGCAGATCGAAGTACCGGAGCAGAGGCCAGCGGGGCAGGAGCCCCGCCAGGGCGTCCCGCAGAGCGGGATTGGAACAAAGGGCCCGATGGTGAACACTCCCGTCGAGCGCGAACGGGAGTCTGCCCGTCCCGATCAAATCGGGGCCCGCCCGGCAGGCGCGGATGCACCTCATCGCCAGCCTGACGCGAAGGGCGGTTTCCGACGCTTCGGTGACGAGGATTCTCCCCGAACTGGAGCTGCTTCGCGTGAATTCGATCGGGAAAAGGACAAACCCAAACCCAGTCCCGATGCTTCAGGACCCCGGCCGCAATCCAATCGGCGCGACTCGGACAAGTCAGCACAGCCTCAGTCCTCGCCTCGTCAGGCGGAACCGGTTCGTCCAGGTTGGCAGCGTTTCGGCGGCGGAAAACCTGCCCGCTCCGATCAAATCGGGGCCGGTCAGGAAGGCTCGCGCCTCCCCGGGCGTGAGGTTCAACCAGGAGTTTCGCGGGGGCGCGAGTCTGGCCAGCCCGCCACCCCGCAGAGCGGGACGGGCCAGCCCGAAAGTGGCAGTCCCGGGCGCGAGAAGTTCGAACGGTTTTATCAGGAGCTACAGAGTCGGCCGGAGCCACCCCGCCAGCAGGAAGGTGGGCCAGCAACGCGTACCCTCTCTACTCCAGAGAGGCCGCGACAGCGGGGTGAGGCCGAGCCATCTCAGCCCGGGTTTCAGCGCTTTGAGCCTCAACCTCGGGGCGAGGTGAGGAGGGAGAGCGTCGAGCGTCGCCGGGAGGAATTTCGCTCGCCCCAATCGAATCAGGGTGAGCGCGACCGAGAGGCGGGACGCCCGTCGGTCCCGGACGCACCGAGGAGATTCGAAAATCCGCCCGAGCGACCGCGCAGCTTCGAGCCGTCCCGGCCGGAGGGGATGGAGCGTCGGCCGGAAGCTTCTCGGGAGCCGCCACGGCAGATCGAGCGTCGCCCGCTCGAAATCCACAAGCCCGTTACCGTTGAGCGGCCATCGCGACAGGCTCCTCCCCGCTCCGAGCGCCAGGCTGGCCGGCAACGACCGCCGCAGGGAAAGCCAGAGGGCCACAAGCCCGACCGCTGGCGGTAGATATTACCGGAAACAGAAAACAGAAAATAGAAAAGAGAAAACAGGAATGAGGAGGTAGGTGCCTCTTTTCTAATTTCCTATTTCTCTTTTCTATCTTGTTAGTACCGATGCGCAAGCCCGCCATGAATCCGGAAGCCTGGGGAGGCGGGCAAGTTGCGGGGGTTTCAAAACTCGAGGTGGAGCGTGGCGGCGTAACCACCCTGAGGTGCAGGTGAAGGCAGAAGGCTCACCTGCACTCGCCGGGACTTTGCTGGCATGGCGGTATCCCGGTGGGCTACGTGCCGGCCGATGAAGTAGCCGAGCGCCGCTCCCACCACAATGTCCGACGGAAAATGTTTGCGGGCAGTCATCCGGGACACGGAAACCATTCCTGCCAGTCCATAGCTGGGCAGCACGATGGACCAACGGCGGGGATAGCGATGGGCAATCACTGACGCCAGCGCCCAGGCATGGGCAGCGTGACCCGACGGAAACGAACGGCCACCCGCCTCAAACCGGCCCTGAGCATTATCCAACATCACCTGCCCGTCGGCCATCGTCGGGCGCTCCCTCCGCGAGGCCGTCTTGAGAAACTCGACTATGACGATTGTGTTCAGGAGCGCCTGCGTCGCCAAAATGCCGGTGTCCGCGGCATAGGGGTTGCGGCGCCACTTGCCGAAACCGTAGAAGGCACCGGCAACACCCATATCGGTGGCTAACGAACCAAACTGCGAGACACGTTTGCTGAAGGCATAACCGGTTCCCGGCGGGCCATCACTCAAAGAGCGAGCCACGTGTTGATCGCTGGCCACCAGCCCGGCGAAGACGGCGGCGAGAGGGAGCAGAAACTTCCCATCGCCCCGGTTTAAGCGGGCTGGCTTGCTCCATATCGCCTTTTGATCGGCCAGCAGGTTGTGCGGAAGACGTTGCCAGGAAGTGACCTGCCGTTCCTTTTGAGGCCCCGATCTTATCGGGGCGCTGTCCTCCGGCAAGATCGAGGCCGGCTCGGTTAAGCCAGGTTTGCTTTGCTCCGGGAGCCCCGATTGGACCGGGGTCCCCTGGTCATACTCAAAGCACTGGGCCGCGCCGGGGGATGCCCAAAGGAGACACCAGAGCAGTAAGGAAAGAGGGCGAGAACAGGCCAAGCCCGTCGTAGGTTTGGTTCGACGGGTAGCGCTGTCGAATCCTGTTCTCAAGCTGTATGGAATGGTTCCCACCTTGGTTGAAATCGGTGGGGGAAGGCCTAGCGACAACGAGCAAATATAGCAAAAAGCCCTCTATCCGTCCATACTGCGCAAAGCTAAGCCTGTTCAGAACGTGAACAGCCTCGAACCCTTTTCCGAGCCACCCGCCCACTCTCGAAACCATTCTTCCATCTTGGGCCTCATGGTGGCAGAAGTCTGGTCGAGCTGCATGGGGGTGATCGAGGCATAGCCTTCGCGCAAGGCCGCGACGTCGGTATCCGGCTCATCCGACTCGACCGGCTTATACATGCTCCAGAAATAGCGTTGCCCGCGAGGACTGCGGCGCTCTTCGTAGGTCTGCTCTTGCGCTTTGACGCTCTGTCGCGCGACGCGCGCGCCCCTGGCAAGACCGGACGGATAATTGATGTTGAGCCAGATACCCGGTGGAAGTCCGCCTTTGAGCCGAATCAGCTCGACCACGCGCCGGGTGAACTGCGCCGCTGGTTTGTAGTCCATGCTCGCCCCGATAGAATCGGGGCGCGGAGAGGAATCGAGCGATACCGCGATGGCCGAGATGCCGCTGAAAGCAGCTTCGCGGGCGGCACCACACGTTCCCGAGAAGTAACTCACCAGTCCGAGATTCGCCCCGCGGTTGATCCCGGAAACCACCAGGTCCGGCCTCTCCTTCAGCAGGGCAGCAAGCCCCAGCCGCACGCAGGTGGCCGGCAGCGCCTCCACCGCATACCAGGTCCTGCCTTGGCGCATTTGCTCGCTGACCAGGATGGGAGTCCGGTAGGTGAGTCCATGGCCCACGCCGCTCTGATCGGCAGCGGGCGCCACCACCGTCACCTCGGCGATCGGCGAGAGCGCTTGATAGAGCGCCAGCAATCCCGGCGCCTGGATCCCGTCGTCATTCGCCAGCAAGATGCGAAAGGGCTTTGTCGAAGCCTGCCCCGCCTGTGGCGGGGCCTGCCGCGGCTCGCCACCGGCTTGCCCGCCACCAGCACTTGGACGCACCTGCCCGATCTGGGCAAAGGCGAGCAACACCAAAACAACCATGAGCAGTCGTCGCATCCTTGCTGTCTTCGCTGGAGTCATTATGTTTGCTCCTTCAAGATGAATTCGCCGAGCAGTTTACCCTGAGGCAGGATCACGGCCAAGGGGCGCAGAACCGAACATAGAAATAAGAAAATAGAAAATAGGAACCAGTAACCTGGAACCTGAAACCTGAAACCAGAGAGAAGTTCCGTTTTCCCACTTTATTCGTACCGCAGCGCTTCGATGGGGTCGAGCTGGGAGGCTTTGCGGGCGGGGTAGTAGCCGAAGAAGATGCCGACACCGACCGAGAAGCCCACCGTGGTGGCAATGGCGAGCGGGGAAATGGAAGTGGGCCATCGCAGCAGGGAAGAGATGAGCATCGAGCTGCCGACGCCCACCAGAATCCCGGCGGCGCCGCCCATCATGCTCAGGGTGACGGCTTCGGTCAGGAACTGCCAGCGGATGGCGGCTTCGGTGGCTCCCACGGCCATGCGCACGCCGATTTCGCGGGTGCGCTCGGTGACGGACACCAGCATGATGTTCATGATGCCGATGCCGCCGACCAGGAGGGAAATGAAGGCGATGCTGCCCAGCAGGCGCGTGAAAATGTTTCCCATTTGCTCGGCCATTTGGGCGATATCTGCCTGCGTCCGCACCGTGAAATCGTCTTCCTCGTCCGGGCGCAGGTTGTGCCGCTGGCGCAAGAGCGGCTGGATGGCGGCCACGGCGGCGCTCGAAGCTTCCCGCGAGACCGCGGAACAGATAATGAAGCGCAACCAGGTGATGCCGGCAATCTTCTTCTGCACGGTGGTGTACGGCGCGATCATCATGTCGTCCTGATCGTCACCCATGGGCGATTGGCCTCGCGGCGCCAGCAGGCCAATCACTCGAAACGGAAGATTGCGAATGCGGATGACCTTGCCCACCGGATTTTCTTCACCGAAGAGATTCGTCGCCACCGTCTGCCCCACCAGGCAAACGTTTTGAGCCGCCTCGACGTCCTCGTCCGAGAATATGCTGCCCGCCTGTACGGCCCAGCCGCGGATTTCGAAATAGACGGGGGTTGAACCGATGATGCGCGTGGCCCAGTTCTGGTTTTCAAAAACCACCTGAACGTTTGCCCCCACGCCCGGCGCGGCGGCGCGGATGAGCGGTACCTCGCGCAGGACGGCGCGCATGTCTTCAATGACGAGCGTCTTGGTTTGCCCGGCGCCCATGCGCATGTGGCCCACCTGGGCGCTGCCGGCGGCAACGAAGATGACGTTGGCGCCAAAACTTTGAATTTGCTGCTGGGCCATGTTGGCGGCGCCTTCGCCCACGCTGACCATGGCGATAAATGCGGCAATGCCGATGATCACGCCCAGCATCGTGAGGGCGGAACGCATCTTGTTGCGGGCTAAGGCTCGAAAGGCAACGCGCAGAGTGCTTCGCAGGTCCAAAACCAACTCCCCGGCGCGGCAACCACCCCTTCAGGCTCCCCCTCCGAACTCCCCAAGCAATTATAACGCTCTTGGAACGGAAGTGCCTGGCAGCTTCGTCCTTCAGGACAAATCCCCAAACTCCCGCTTCGCTATTCTGCCTTGGCGTAGTGAATGGCGTTGAAAAGCAGCTTGAAGGTGCCGTGAGGCTCCGAATTCTCGACCTAGGCGGGAGAGGATCACTGGTTGCGCCTCGGTGCGAGGATGTTGAGGATTTCCAGAGCGATATAGACCCGGTTGCGCTTGCGGCCCGTTGCTTCCTTCAGGATACCTGCATTCACCAACTTTTGGATATTGTGCCGGGCGCTAAGGAACGTCACGTCAAGTATTTTTGCGGCCGTGGCAATGGTAAGCGCTGGGGTGGAGAACAATTCATCCACCAACTGCAATCCGAGCGCAGAAGCCCGGACGGTCTGCATCTTGCGCCGGTATTCCTTCCAAAGGTCGAGTAACTGCTGGGAGCGGTGAACCGCATCGCGGGACTGTTCAGCGATCCCTTTCAGGAAGAACCTGATCCACTCTGACCAGGCCCCGGCCTGGCTGACTCGGAGCAGGTGGTCCGCATAGGCATCCCGATTCTGCTCAAAGTAGGCACTCAGGTAGAGCAGGGGTTTGGGAAGGGGGCCGCGCTCGCACATGAGCAGCAAGATTAGCAGTCTGCCGATGCGTCCGTTACCATCCACGAACGGATGGATCGCCTCAAACTGGTAGTGAATGAGTGCCAATTGAACCAAAAAAGGTAGCTCGTTTGGCGCGTTGAGGAATCGTTCGAAATCCTCCAAGGCTTGGTTCATCTCTGGAACCGGTGGCGGTATGAAATGGGCCTGTTCGATCGGTTGTCCACGCTGGCCGATATAGTTCTGAATTTGCCTAAATTCTCCTGGCCTGCGCTCTGCGCCGCGCACGCCTTCCAAAAGTCGCGCATGGATTTCTCGGATTAGACGAAGGCAGACTGGCAATTCTTTGATTCGTGCGAGACCGTATTCCAA
>DATBWB010000195.1 GCA_036514995.1 Candidatus Acidiferrales bacterium | reverse complement strand
TATGCTGGTCAATCACTTGTCAAGGGTGTGCAGAAAGAAATGCTTTGGATGTCGCAGCATGATCAGAGTTAGACCCCGCTCAATGGACTCTATGATCCAACTTGGGATTGGACTTGAGTTGCGACGAATACTCGCAAGATCTTCGAGAAAATTGGCTGTCTCTAATTCGCCAATATGAGGTAGGAAAACAACTTGACTCAGCCACTCTAAACCCCTCTCTGGTGACATATCATGCAGCATGTTTTCCATGTTGTCGGCAGGATTTTTCAAAATCGGGATTAGTTTTTCAGGATGTCCTCTAAACTCGGACATTATTTGGGGTGGTAGTGGATGAAGATCATCCAATTTTTCCACGCCCAAGCATTTAGCATAAAGAACACGTACATCATCCGGTCCCCATATCTGATCTCTGAAGGAAAGAAGAGTGCCTAGAGGATTTGAATCAAAATGGTCCACTATTAAACCTCGTTCATAATAGCGGTACCACCATGAGACGTCTTCAACGAAACCACATTCGAAGGCGTCACAGTCCAACAGCATTACGAGTTCATAACTGTAAAACAGCCTTGGATAGGCACCGTCAGCAAAATCTAGCCCTATCAGTCGCGTCCATTCATTATTAATTGTCAGGAGAAAAATAAACTCAAGTGTGTCGCCGCGCCCCTGAAAACCCGAATCCCACACGTTATCGAGAGCGGGTTGGTCAATTGACCGAATGTGGCGAAGGATCGTGTAGCTTCTAGATGTTGCCAACTGAACAAGAGCATCAGCTACACGCTCACGATCTGCTCTTAAGTATACGCCTCTCCAACCGTTTGACATTGAGTTATCTCACAATTTGTGGAAGACCACCGCCTCCCCCAGCAGGAACCAACGGTGCTACTGACCCCACCGACCGTATAGCATAACAAATGGTTACCAACAGCGCAACGCCTCCAGCAACGCGAGATTGTTCCTCACTAGGAACAGGCACTTGCCTTGGATTCTCATTTGACCTCCTGCTTTCCTCCGGTCGGCCCTCCAATTGGCACATACGCCCCCGGACCTAGAGTCGATTCCGATTTGAGTTATGCCGGGTCGTAACCACAGTGAGCGAACCAAGCGTCAGCATGTTCAGGCGTGATGGCCAGCAGCGCCTTCCGCAGCGCTTCGACCAAGGCGTCCAAGGTGCGCGGTTTGGCAGCGCGCAACGCTTTCTTGACGGCGGCCCAGCCGAGTTCAATCGGATTGAAATCGGACGAGTAGGGCGGCAGGAAGAGCAGGTGTGCCCCACGCGCTTCTATCAACGCACGGGCTTCGGCATCTTTGTGGGCCGACAGGTTGTCCAGAATGACGAGATCGCCCGGCTCCAGGCTCGGTCCCAGTTCGTGTTCCACGTACGCTCGAAACGCCAGCGCGTTCATCGCCCCTTCAAACACCCACGGCGCGTGGATGCCGGTCAGGCTCAGCGCCGCCACCACAGTATAGTGCGGCCCCGAATAGCCCGACGTGCCTTCTGGGACCCGCGCCCCAGGCGCCGCTCGTCCGTAGAGCCGCGTCAAGCCCAAATGCGTCCCACTTTCATCGAGAAATTTCAGCCGGTCGAGGACGGGGGTCAAGAACGCGTCCACCCCCTCGGCAAAGGCGGCGCGTGCCTGCTTGACCCGCGGCGTGTCCCGCTGGCTGTCGTGGAGGCTCTTTTTTTGAGCGGCAATTTCAACAAGGCCAATTCCCGACACATCATGCTCCGGCTGGCGACGACACCTTTTTCAGCCGCCACCCGTGCACAAAGTTCATCCAGCAGGAGGTCGGGCTGGCGGTGGACTTCTGCCCGGATGAACGCCTCGCACTCGGCCAAAGCCCGGCGGGGACCGCCGGCCCAAGGCAGCGCCGCCGAACTCCCGGTTTCCCGCCAGCGGCGCACCCAATTGTCCACCGTTGAATCGCTCACTTGGAAGGTCTTGGCGATTTGGCTGAGCGACTGTCCGCCCGCTTCCACCGCGGTGATTACTCGTTCGCGCAAATCGTTGGAGTAGGCCATGTCGATCAGTTTACCCGGCAACCGGCATAAGTCAACTTGGAACTCGCTCTAAAACCACAAATAGGTAGACGGGTATCCCTTTGTGCCAGGATAGGCTTGGACACTGCCGCCTATAATTTACTGTAGGGCGACAGGAGCCGACCATGACCGATACCACCAACCCTAGCACTTCTCCGGACGCCCCCGCGGGGGCGTCCGGAGAAGTGCGCGCCAAACGCCGGACCTTTACCGTCGCGGAAAAACTGCGCCTCCTGCGCGAGGCCGAGCGGTGCCCCGAAGGCGAATTGGGCGCGCTGCTGCGCCGCGAAGGGATCTATTCCAGCCACCTGACCCACTGGCGCCGCGAACGTGACCGCGGCCAACTGGTCGGATCGACCACGCGCCAGCGTGGTCCGAAGGTCGATGAGCCGGCGCGGCGCCTGGCCGAACTGGAACGCGAGAATGCGCGCTTGACGGCTAAACTCAGCAAAGCCGACCTCATCATCGAGGCCCAAAAAAAGTTGTTGCAGGTGCTCGGCTTGCCGGAGCCGGAGCTCCCCGCGCTGGACGAGCACAACTGATGCAAAGCGCACAGACCCTAGCCACGGAAGTTGGCGCGCACGCGGCCTGCGAGGCGTTGGCCGTACCGCGCAGCAGCCTGTATGCGGTGCGGCGGCCCAAGCCGCCCGCGCCGCCGCGCTTGGCTGTTTCCCCGCCGAATGCGCTCAGCGCAGCGGAGAAGGCCGCCGTGCTGACGCATCTCAACAGCGAGCGGTTTGCCGACCAGACGCCATACGAGGTCTATCCGCAACTGTTGGACGAAGGCCGTTACCTGTGCTCCCTGCGCGGCATGTACCGGATTCTGGCTGAAAATCAGGCCGTTTGCGACCGTCGCAACCAACTCCGCCATCCAGCCCGGCCCGCGCCACAGGTGATCGCCCAACGCCCCAACCAGGTGTGGGTTTGGGATATCACTCTTTTGCTCAGCACCCTCCGCTACCCGTGCTTCTACCTGTACTTGGTGCTCGACCTGTTCAGCCGCTTCATCGTCGGCTGGCTCATCGCCGAAAAGCAAAGCGGCGACTATGCCCAACAACTCCTGACGGCCAGCCTCCAGCGCTTCCAGCTTCAGCCCAAGCAACTGACCATCCACTCCGACAACGGCGGGCCCATGACGGCCAAACCGTTGGCCTGGCTCTTCAGCGATTTGGGCATCCAGCAAAGCCTGTCACGGCCGCATGTCGCCAACGACAACCCGCATGCCGAAGCCAGCTTCAAAACGCTCAAGTACCACCCGGCCTACCCCGACCGTTTTGACAGCCTAGCGCACGCCCAGACCTGGATGCGCGACTTCGAGCGCTGGTACTGCCACGAGCATCACCACACGGCCCTGGGCCTGATGACCCCCGCCGCCGTTCACTTCGGCCAGGCGGAGGATCTCTGGCTCAAGCGGCAGGCCGTGCTCCAGACTGCTTACCAAGCCCACCCCGAGCGCTTCAGCCGGGGCCAGCCTATCCCGCCGCGCTGGCCCGATCAGGTCGGAATCAACGCCCCCAAGACCTTGCAATTCTCAGGAGCGTGCCTATCGAACGACACTAAACTTCCGCTATCCGTGTCCAAAAACCCTTGACACATTCCGCTTCACGGAAACGAGAACCGACCCGCAATGGCCCTTCGGTCAGTTGCTCATTTTCAACAAGGTCAGATTGCCAAGTCCGCAAATTTTTGGTATCCGCCAAGAATGTAAAAACTTGTTCCACTGGTCGATTGATATGAATGGTGACTTCGTGCTGAATCATTTGGTTCTCCTTGTACTAAAGAATATGGGACTTGATAAAGCCAAGCGGGCTAACGGTGCGCATCAGCCGTTTGCGGAGCGCCAGCGGAGCAAATCGGCTGCATGCGCGGGTTAGGCTGCTTGCGATGAACCGGCAACACCCCTTGCGACCGACTTTGGATCAATGGTCTGCTGAGCAAACTCACCAGCTTGAGTCACCAATTGCGCCAGCTCCCCGTAGGAGATCCTGTTCTCGGAGGTCTGGAAACCATCGTTTGTAAGCCACATTGGCACCGTTATGATAACATCTCCTGAACCCGCTCCACCCGAGTGTTTGATCGAATTAGCAACCGCATAAGCTCGCTGATCCACCGATCCATCCTTTT
>DATBWB010000194.1 GCA_036514995.1 Candidatus Acidiferrales bacterium | reverse complement strand
CAGTTCTACTTCTTCGGCGACAAAGCCGCCGTCGGCACGTTGCTCGGCGTCCACTTCGACGAGGTCATTCACCCTAATGCTGGCGAATGCGTTGGCACGCGCCGGGGAAGCATCGTCAAAATCTTCAAACTTCGTCTGGGCGTTGGTCACGATGTTGAACGTTGCGGTCATGCCCTCGGGCCGAAAGGTAAAGCTTTGGTTCGCGCCGTCAATGGCGGTGACCGTGCCCACGACGTCTTCCAGTTCAGCTTCGGCCTGCTGGGGGGCCTGCACGGGGACCTGGGTGACGTTGACAGCGGGATTGACGGCGACGGCAAGGGGGTTTTCCGTCACGTTCACGGAGGCCGCCAAGTCAAAGTCAATGATCACGGCGCTGCGCACGTTTAGCTGCACGGTGATGTTAACCGTCTTGTTCAGGGGGCCGGCGGCAAGGGTGGGCACGCAGGCCGCGCCGGTCTCGCACTTCACGACCGTTGGGGTCGAAGTCAGAACGGTAGCCTCGGGATTGGCGAAGGTGAGCCGCAAAGTCGTGTAGGTACCTTCGCGAACGTTATTCAAGCTCAAGGGCATGGTGGCGAGTTGGAGGTTCTTCAATTCAAGCTCAACGGGGGCGGCCAGGATCGATTGCTCGGTGGTCCCGCTGACCAGGGCGGCACCGGTAAGCTGGATTTCGAAAGCAAGCAGCTTTTCGGCACCGGCGTCTCGTACGAAGAGGGTCATCGGGGCTGACCCGGGTGGGGGTGGCGGGGTTGTGCCTCCCCCTCCGCCGCAACCGGAAACCATCAGCAAGGCTACGGAAAGAAAAAGAGTGGAAATGGCTCGCTCCCATCGGCGCATAGTTTCATTCCTCCTGTCTAAATCGAGCGACTCCGAGAAGCAAAAATACAGCCAAATCGAGGCCCAGTAGGCCTGACCATGTACGGTATCCAATTGCCGTGTTAACAATCGGTTGCAAACCTGCTGTCGCTCTCTTTTCGTTTTCCTCTGCGCAATTTCTTGCATCCCTGGGCAAATGTTACCACACATGGGACAGTTTTTCCGAAAGCGGCTGGTTTTTATGAGACTACGGCAAACCCTCCTGGAGCATCGCAGCGCACCAGAGGGCAATCGAGGCTCGAACCGGGCAGGCTGACTCTTTCCTCACGGCGAAAACCGGGGCGGTGGCGCGGCCGGGCAAAGCCAGGAGTCGAACTACGATGAAGCTGGCATCATTGCCTCGAAACAAAGCCACCACGGAGGGCACGGAGAACGCATAGAAAGCAATCACCGGCTTCCTTTCGCCGTCTTGTTCAGTGTGAGCTGGTGACCCAATTCCGGAACCATGGGGACAAATTGACAGGCTCAAGAGCGCTGGATAGTATCCTCGAAAGTTCCATGCCCGGCCAAGAGAAACGCGGTGGCTTTCGAGCCACTGCTATCACCAACCGTGGGCACAACTCACTTCACGAATTCCGGTTGCCACCGACGTTGGCGCAACGCGCGGCAAACCTCCCACAAAATCACGCCGGTCATGATCAACAGCAGCAGCGCCGCCAGGGCATTGATGGCGGTGGCACCGGCGGCTACCAATCCTTGGTCTAGCGCAACGCGGCTGAAATTGGTCAATTGAATCACCAGGGCCCAGACAGTGATGGTTAACACGAACAACATCGGGGCCAGGATGAACCAGTAGGGACGTCCGGTGCGCACGAACCACAGAGTGACTCCGAGCAGGGTGAGCGCGGCGAGGAGTTGATTGGAAGTACCAAAGAGGGTCCAAAACTTTAGGTAAGCACCCTTCTCAGCCGTGGCGATAAAGAGGTAAGCGGGAAGGAGGGTGACCGCCGTGGCAGCAATCATGCCGCTCCTGCCTTTCCAGGCGAACAGCTCTTGTAGGATGTAGCGCCCCAGGCGCGTGGCCACGTCCAGGGTATCAAACACGAAGGTTGAAAAGGCCATGGCTCCAAAGGTAGTCGCAAACAGGCGGTGTGGCTCACCAATCAGAACCGTTAGAAAAGAACCGATCCCATTGCCGTAAATGGTTCCAGGCGAGATGCCGGCGGTTTTTTCCGGCGCCACAATCATGATCGTGGCAAGAGCAATCAGGGCGACAAAACCCTCCAGTAGCATCGCACCATAACCCACCACTCGGCAGTCCGGTTCCCTAGCAATCTGTTTAGAGGTGGTTCCGGAGCAAACGAGCCCATGGAAGCCTGAACAGGCGCCGCAGGCGATGGTGACAAACAGAAAAGGGAACAGCGGAACAGACGAGCCGTCGGTGGCCAAGGCGCTCCAAGTTTTGAACGGCGGCTGGGCGACGTTATAGCCACCGATAAACACTCCGATCACCCCAATTGCCAGTGCCGTAAAGAGCACAAAGCCCCCGAGGTACCCACGGGGTTGCAGCAGCGACCACACCGGCACCAGCGCGGCAACGAAGCAGTAGGTCAAGATCAACAAGCCCCACACCTTCACCGGATTGGCCGCCGCAAACACGAACAGGGTGGAAAGTTTCGTGCTCAGCCAGACCAAGGCAAACGTTGCCGGGACAAAGGTCACGGTCAATGTCCACAGCGGGGGATTCCAGCGTTTCCGAATCAAACCCATCACCACGGCCAGCAACAAATAGAGTGTGCTTGCCAGCGCGACCGCCCCGCCGGCGTTGAAAGTCATATTTTCCAGCGGCAGCTCTTGCGCCGGCCCCACGAATGTGCTCGCCGTGATATCCGTGAAAGAAACCAGGACGTAAATCAGCGCAATCCAAATGAATGCCATCATAGAAAACCACGCGCGTCGGCTGACATTCTCACGCATGATCTCGGCAATCGAGCGCGCCCCGTGGCGGACTGAGGCTATTAGGCTGGAGAAGTCGTGTACCGCACCAATGAAGACGACACCCAACCCGATCCACAATATGGAGGGCAGCCAGCCAAATTGCTGGCAGGCGAGAATGGGTCCGGCAATTGGTCCAGCGGCGGCAATCGCGGAAAAATGCTGCCCGAGCAGGTAGAAACGAGGCGTAGGCACGAAATCCATGCCGTCGTTGACCGTGGTTGCAGGCGTGGGCGTGTTGGCGTTCAAGCCTACGGTCCGGGCCAGAAACCGACCGTACAGGCTATAGCCCGCGGCCAGCACGGCTAAAACAATTAACGCCAGCGGGGCAATACTCATTCGCGCCTCCCACTGATTACTCTTATTTTTGCCCGATTCACTTCTTAGGGAAAAGCATTACTTTATCAATACATCCGGAATTTCCGATTTCAACTTCATCTTTGTACAAAACCATCGGCCAGCCGTCTTCGTCACCGCAGGAGTTCTACGCCAAGTTTTTGGTGAAGAAATATGCCGTGGTCCGGCGTTGCTGTTGAATCGCTGGGTAGCGCCGCCTTCCAGGCGGCCCTGAACCAAGCCGGCGAGGACGCCGGCGCTACGTCTGGCATCCGTCGTAGAGAATGCCGCTCCCGCCGGGCGTGACCGCTGCTAGATCGGTGGGCGTTTTTCGCGGCGGGCGCGCAGGGCGGCGCCAATCTCCTCTCGGCTCAGGACTCCCTTTTTTTCCAGGACGTCGGTCAACGCTTCGACCAGCGCCAGCGTGCCATCAATCATTTCTTCGTAGGAACTCCCCTTGGCGGCGAACCCCAGCCGTTCGCTGGCCAGGCTTTCCACTACCGCTGCCAGCTTCTGCCAATCCTGCGCCGGCATCCTGGCGAACTCGATGCCCATGCCGAGGCCGGGAGCGCAAAAGCGAACCTTGCCGAGACATTCAAAAGATTTTTCTCCCGCCTTGACGCGCAGGCGGAGCTGGGTGCCGAGGGGTGGCGGATGCAAGGTATCAAGGTAGCAACCATCCAGGCTCAGGTCGCTCAGGCGCGCCTGCAATTTGGTTTTGGATTCAACGGCCAAGATTTCGACATCGGCCACAAAAGGAAAACGCGGGAAGCGGCGTCGCTCTGCGTCCATCACACCCCCCCATTGAGCAGAAGTTTTCGCAAGGCTTCAAGTTGCTCCCGCTTCAGTTGATCAAAAGCGATCCCCACTTCAAATTCCTCCTTGAATGGGTCGCGCAGGAGCAGTGGGCGGCAATAGCGCACCGTGCCTGTCGCCTTCAGCGGGCCGGCAGGGAGTTCTACGATGAGCGCGATGGCTTTGCGCTCTTCGATCGGGGAAGGAACGGCGATGGCGATCCCTCCCTCGCTGACTGAGGTGACACGTCCCTCGGAAGCAAGATGAACCTCGCCGTGCAACCCGGCGGTGCGAACGCGGGGAGAGCTGCGCTTCTTGAACCGTGGGCTGCCTTCGGGCGCGGCCGCAGGAGAAACCTCGGTGGCGAGAGTGGCGGGCGCTTCCGCGTGCCGGGCCAGGAATTGGATGATGGCAGTGACGTCTTCGGCGGCGAGCTGTTCAAAGCGCACGCCGGCACGGTAATGAATCTGCGACTCGCCGTCCTTGAGCGATTGGATGCGATGGACGTGGCTGCGCACCACCTCGATCGCCAGGTCCAATTGACGATCTTCCAGCGCCACCACCAGGCGGCAGGACTGTCCGGGAGAAAGCCGCGCCGCCGTTTCCAGCAGCGCGCCGCTGCGGCTCAAATCCACGATGGCCACCGGCTGCTTGGGCCGGATATGACCGGAAAAGGGTTGGGATGGTCTGACCCGGTGGTGCTTACGCCGCTCGGCCCACTTGTCCATAACTCTTCCGCCCGCCGCCCCTATGTTAGGCCTCTATGTTAGGCCATGATGGCTCCGTGGGAAAGGCTTATGGCGATCGCGCCACGACGGAACGGGACGCCCGCAGGGGTCGCCGGGCTTCCAGCCCGGCACGGGTATCAGAATGAAACCCGATACTCCTTACCCCTGTCTGTACCGGAGTACCATTGTTGGAGCGGGGGGCTTCTCCGTAAAATTAGTTTGTTGTGGTGTGAAGCAGTGGAAAAGACAAGCCAGGCAGAAAATCCCGACGCGTCGCGATTGCCGCCGGAATCCATCTTCCGGTCAGAACGGAAATGGTTGATTTTTGCGGCTGCCTACTGCGGCCTCTTCTTGCTGGTTTCCGTCTTCGCCCGCGGCCACACGCGGTTCCTGGCATGGTTCGGCAACCTGGCTCAGATTGTCCCGGTCGTGCTGGCGCTGGAAATGAGCGGGCTGGCGGCGATTCGTCACCGTCATGCCGGCCGCGTCTTTTGGACGCTCTGGGCGGTCGCCTGCTATTGCTATCTGTTGACCTGCTTGTTTTGGGCGGGTAGCGAGCTGCTTCTTCACCAGCCTGACGTCGGCTATTTTCCCGAGACCGACATACCGGCTTTTCTCCACGCCATTTTTTTGCTCGGGGCGCTCTTCTGGCGGCCGGAAAGAAAAGAAAGCAGCGCGAATTCTCCGCAAAGACTTTTTGACTTTCTGCTCGTTTTCGGAGCGGCTCTCTACCTTTACTTCTACGCGGTGGGCGTCCACTACATCGCCCGCGGCAATGAGGCTGCCTACCTTCGCCACTATGACTTGCTGCAGGCAGGCAAGAACGTGCTGGTGGTCGTCTTCCTGGTGTTCCGGGCATTCCAAACATGGCGTACCCCATGGAAACCAATCTTTGCGCTGCTCGCGATGGGCGGGGTCACCTATGCCATCGGCAACGTGATCGTCAACGCGGCGATCACGGGAGATGTCTACGCCACGGGAAGCCTTTACGACCTCGGGCTCATGGCGCCTTTCTTTTGCTATGCCATTGCTGCCCGCCACTCACGCCGCAGTATTCAACAACTTAGATTGCCGCTGCCCAGGCCTTTTTCGATGGAATCGGGCGTTGTGAGCACCGTGGTTGCTTTTCTGCTGGTCGCAGCCATCCCCACCTTCGACTGGCTTTGGAGATACTCCTCTCCGGGACCGGCAGCCGCCGAAAAGTTTCGGATGGACCTGACGCATGCCATTTTTGTGGTCGTGGTGGTGCTGATTGGCGGCCGCCAGATTGTGGTGCAACGGGTGGGCGCAAAGCTTTTCCGGCAGATCGAGCGGGTCTATCGCAAGCTGCGAAGTTCCCAGGCGCGCCTGCGCGACGTGGTCGAATATAGCGACGATTGGATTTACTCGCGGGACATGCAAGGTCATTTCACCATGACCAACCCGGCCATTACCTCGCTGCTCGGCTTCCAGCCCGATGAAATCATCGGCCGCTCTGTAGAAGAGTTTCTCTGGCCGGAGTCTTGCCACGAATTTTCGAGCTTCCGAAAGGCACTGCTCTCGGCCAGACGGCTTCGCGGGCTGATCTCATTTCGCAACAAGCAGGGCGATCAGGTCGTCCTCGAATGTCAAGAATCGGTCATTCAGGTAGGTGGGGTGGCAGTGGGCGTGCGGGGCGTAGCTCGAGACGTCACCGAGGTCACCCGCCTGCGAAAGCAGCTCGAGGATTCGGAGAAGCACTATCGCGAACTGGTCGAGAATGCTTCCGACATCATCTTCAGTTGCAGCGCTGACGGCACGTTAGTTTCGATGAACCGGGCCGGTTGCCGCTTCCTGGGCCGGCCGGCAGGGGAGATTGTCGGCCGCCAGTGGTCGCAACTCATCCGGCCCGGCGCGGCGGCCGGACTAACCCTCGCCTTCAAGCAGCTTGGCAACATAAAGATATCCAATTTGATTGTGGAACTGAACAATGCTGCCGGGCAGCCAAGGATCTTCGAGTTAGTCCTCTCGATTGAGGAAGAGGGAACTGTTCCCGGCCTGATCCGTGGAGTCGGTCGCGACGTGACGGAGAGCCTCCAACAAAAGAAGGAGCTCGAAACACAGGCCCTCACCGACACCCTCACCGGGTGTTATAACCGGCGCTTTTTTGCGGAGCGGTTGGAACAAGAGCTGGCCAGTTGTCAGCGGTCGGGGACGCCTTGCTGCCTGCTGATGGTGGACATGGACGATTTGAAGAGGATCAACGATACGCGCGGGCACCCGGTTGGCGACGAAGCCATCCGGGCGGTAGCCGCCGTTTTGACGAGAACCACGCGGCGGAGTGACACCATTGCCCGGCTGGGCGGAGACGAGTTCGCTATCTTGCTGGGCGGTTGTCCCCCGTCCACGGCGGTGATCCTGGCCGAGCGCATCCTGAAGGCCATTGCCCGGCAAAGGATCTCTTCGAACGATTCGCTGTCCGTGAGCATCGGGATCGCCACCTATCCTGATGACGGGCAAACAACTCAGGAGCTTCAGGGGGCGGCTGACCAGGCTCTCTATGCGGCTAAGGGTAAAGGCGGCAATTGCTTTGTCGTGAACCAGCAAAGCTTGCGCCTGGCTTAATGCCCCGGCCCGGCGCGGGGCCTCTTGTGCCCAAAGAGTGGATAGGTTCGGGGCGCAGTTTTGCTAGAATGGGTTGAGGAAGTGTGGGATGCCAGGAAGGGAAGAAGCAAAGCTGGAGGCGCTCGAAAGGCGCGAGGGACAACTCTGGATTCTGGCCATCATCATGATTACAGTGCTGGCGGCCGGGCTGCTGCTGACGGCGTGGCCCATGCTGCGCTCGGGCCAGGCCGACCGCACCCAGAAGGCCTTCCTCGGCCTTGTCGTTCTCACGCTTCTTTTCAACGCCTACCTCATCGAGCGCCAGGGAAAGATCAAGAAACTGCGCCGTCGCCTGATTGAGTCGGAAGCCAGAAACCTAGCCGTCATCCTTCAAGCAAGCAAAACGGTGCTGGCATCGCTGCCCGGCGAGGAGCAGTTCAACGACCGGCTGGCTATGGACCTCAGACGAGCCACCGCCGCGGGGCAGCCTATCTCTGTCGTCGCTTTCAAAATCGAAATGCCGGCGAACGCTCCCGAAGAGTTGAAGTCGGAAGCCTGGGGTCAAGCGGCTGAGTTGCTCATCCGAGATTTGAAGGAGGGAGAAGCGCTCTATCGTCGCGCGGAGGGAGTCTTTTGCACGCTGCATCTGGGCTGCCCGCGCGATGCCGCCGAGCACGCGGCTGCCAGCCTGGGCGAAACGATCGCCACCGACGAGCGCCTCATGAAACTCTCCGCCCGCATCCGCATCCGCGTCACCACTTATCCTGACGACACCCAGAGCCTCCACGAGATGGAACAGCTCGCTGTCCGGGGCCTCGTCGTCTAGTGCCGTTCCGCCTTAGTTCTCCCAAGCGAGCGAGAAGTGACCTTGCCCCACGGGGTTAGTTTCCTCCCTTAGTAGCTGCCAAACCGAGTTGCATTCATCATCGCGCCGGGCTCGGGAACTGCCCATAAGCGTCAACCATTCCAGCAGGCAGACCCACCTGGGGGGTTGAACTCAGGGAGGAAGCGAGGGAAGCCTTCAGAGGACTTCGGCCAGGGCATAGCGTCTTTTCCATCGGCTGGCCAGAAATTGTCGGAGCGTTTCCACTTCCGCGACCGCCACCGGGTCGGCCACCCAGTCGAAGGCCTCCCGCCGGGCAAGTTCGAGCCAGTCGTGATCGCGGATGGGGTTAGCGATGCGAAAACTGACGAGGCCGGACTGGCGCGTGCCGAAGAACTCGCCGGGGCCGCGCAGCTTCAAATCCACTTCGGCAATTGCAAAGCCGTCGGTGGTGCGCACCATGGTTTCAAGCCTCTCCCGAGCCTCGTCGGTGATCCGGTCAGGCGAGACCAGGATGCAAACGGAGCGCTGGCTGCCGCGGCCGATCCTCCCCCGCAATTGATGGAGCTGGGCGAGGCCGAAATTCTCAGCGTGCTCGATGACCATGACGCTGGCGTTGGGCACGTCCACTCCCACCTCGATCACGCTCGTGGAAACAAGAATCTGAATCTCCCCTTGGCGAAAACGCTCCATCACCGTTTCTTTTTCCTCGCTGGCCATTTGCCCATGCAGCAGGGCAACGCGCAGGTCAGGGAAGGTCTGGCGAGAGAGAATTTCAAACTGTTTGACGGCCGCTTTCAGCTCTCGTTTCGATTCTTCGATGACGGGATAGACGATATAGGCTTGCCGGCCGGCAGCCACTTCGCCGCGGACAACCTCCCAGACAGCGTGGGTTCGATCCTCGCCGAGCCATTTCGTTTCGATGGGCATTCGCCCGGGCGGCATTTCGTCAATGACCGAGATGTCGAGGTCGCCGAAGAGCGTCAAGGCCAGCGTGCGCGGTATCGGCGTGGCGGTCATCACCAGCACGTCGGGCGCCGCTTTCGGCAAGCCGCCTTTTTCCATGAGCTTTTTCCGCTGAAGAACGCCGAAGCGATGTTGCTCGTCGATGATTACCAAACCGAGCCGGGCAAAGCGGACATCCTCCTCGATCAGGGCGTGCGTCCCGATGACGAGATGAGCCCCACCGCCCGCCACCGCTGTCTTCGCCTCCTTTTTCTGGTTGGCCGGCATGCCGCTGATCAGCAGCTCCACTCGATAGCCGGAGGAACGAACGAGGTTGCGCGTGTACAGGAAATGTTGCACGGCCAGAATTTCGGTGGGGGCCATGAGCGCGACCTGGTAGCCGTTCTCGAACGCGATGACGGCTGCCTCCAGCGCCACGATGGTCTTGCCCGAACCAACATCGCCTTGCAGGAGCCGGTTCATGGGATGGGGCCGCTCCATGTCCGCCACCATCTCGCCGAGCACCCGTTTTTGGGCGGCCGTGGGTTTGAAGGGCAGGATTCGCTTCACCGCTTCGCGGATCGAATCTTCTCGCACGCGAAAAGCGATGCCCGGCGAGGCCTGTACCTTGCGTCGCCTGAGCGCCAGACCGACCTGGTATTGAAAAAACTCCTCGAAGATCAGCCGCCGGTGAGCCATGGTGGCGAAGGCGTTCAGTTGCTTGAGGTCGGCGTCCGAGGGAGGGAAATGGGCAGCCTGCAAGGCGGCGCGGCGTCCCGGAAAGCGATGGCGATGCCGCAGCTCTTCCGGCAGCAGGTCCTCGACCTCGCCGATGCGTTCGAGCGCGCCGAAGATGATGCGCCGCAGGATGCGCGAACTGATCCTGCCGATGGCCTCGTAGATGGGGACGATGCGGCCGGTCTCGGTCGAATCACGCGCCGCGAGCGGCGAAGCACCGCCGCGACCTTGCGAAAGAATTTCAAACTGCGGCTGAATCATCAGCCGTTGGCTGGGGCGGTAGCGATCCATCTCCAATTTGCCGTGCAGCACCACTGGCTGGCCGGGCCTGAAGGTTTGCTGGAGATAACCGCCGTGAAACCATTTGCAGTGGAGGGTGCCCGTCCGGTCGCGCACCGCCAGGTGATAGGCCTGCACGCCGCTGCGCGGAAACCGCACCAGCCCGCCTGTCATCACTTCGGCCAGCACGGTCGCCACCGTCCCCGGCGCCACCGCGGCAATGTCCTGAAAATGGATGCGATCTTCGTAGCGGAAAGGGAGGCAGGAGAGCAGATCTTCAACGGTGTGGATTCCTTTGTCTTTGAAAAGCTCGGCCCGCGCCGGCCCAACGCCCGGGAGATAAGTAATTTCGGTGCCGGGCTCAAGCGCCATGGGCCGAACTATAGCACACCCCAAAGAAAGGCTGATGCGGCGCGCTCGCAATGCCGCTTGGCTGGTGGCTCCGCCATGGATTTACTTGTGCGCCGATGTGGTCTATATTTTGCGTTGATTTCGCAGGCCCCGACGAGTCGGGGGCAAGCATGGCGAGGTGGATTCGGGCTCTGGTTGCGATCCTTTCCGGTAACGCGGTTTACTTTTATTTGCTTGCTCCCCGGTTGCCCGATCGGATGCGACACCGGCCTTTCGCGTTCGACGCCGGCTTGCTCGTGGATTTCGGAATCTGTGCGGCAATCTATCTGGGGCTTGGCCGACTCGCCTCCCGCAGGGCGGGACGGGCTCGCCCGGGAAAAACAAACGCCTCCATAGGAGCCGAGGGACGCTCAAGAGATTGGCCGTGATGAATACTGGGGAGCTTCGCTTCACGCTGGACAAGGAAAGCTCGCTCGACTTCCGGGAACAAATCCGGGAGCAACTCATCCACCTCATCCACTTCAGCCTCATTGCCGCCGGCGCCCGGTTGCCGACGGTGCGGCAGCTTGCCGCGCAATGCCGGGTCAATCTGAAAACGGCTTTCAAGATCTACCGCAGCCTTGCCCAGGAGGGTCTGGTCGAAATCCGGCCGCAATCGGGCGTGTTTGTGCGTTCGCGGCCACCGGCGGTCGAACGCAGGTATCGCCAGTCGGTGACGCATTTCCTGGAGCGGGTGGCGGAGGATGCGCGCAAATACCGCCTGAGCGAAGAGCGGCTGGTGCACCTGCTGGCGATGCGGGCGGGGCTTCGAAATCACGGCTTGTTCCGGTGCGCGGTACTGGAGTGCAACCCGGAACAGACCCGTCTTTTTGCGCGAGAAATCCGGCGGGAAGTGGGCGTGATCGCGCAGCCGGTGGAGCTGAACGCAGGCGAGGCGCGGCTGCGGGCGGCGGTCAGCGCCGCTCACTTTCTGGTCACGACTGATTTTCACTGGGCTGAGGTGTTGCGTTTGGCCGGGCGATTGGGAAAGGAGGTTTTTCGCGTTGCCCTGAACCCGGAATTTCACCGCAAGGTGATTGCTGAGGCGCGGCGGGGACCACTCGGCATGATCCTCACGGACACTTCGTTTGAGCCGCGATTCCGAAAAGCGCTGGAACATTTGGTGTCGCCCCGGGTGGTCGAGCGCATCCGCCTGGTCCGATACCGGGATCGGAAGCAGGTGCGGAGACTGCTCGAAGAAGTCCGGAGCGTCTATGTCTCGCCGCTTTGCGCTGAGCGCGTCGGCAAGCTGCCGGGTCGGGTGAGACGGGTGGAGGTCGAGCAGATGCTCTCGTCCGATTCTCTCCATGAGTTAAGGAACAACCTTCTCTTCTACCCGCTTTCGCCGAAGAGCTATCGCTCCGCCCGAGGCGGAACTGGCCGGTATCTTTGATCGGCAACCTTGACGGGCGTATCATGGCGGCGGTCGTCTTGCCTTCCGGTTCTTTTGGTGCCGGTTCGTCCGCGTTCCCCGTGGAGGTTGCCAGACCGGTTTCAGGTTGAAATTTCCGGTGATGAAGGAGAACCTCCGCAAAAGGAGACTGCCGATGAAACTCCTCCGCATGGTGACCGCAGCAGGAGTCTTCTATGGTTTCGTCGCTTGGTCGGGTTGCGCCCCGAGGCCGAAGCCGGTTACTCCGGCCTCGCAATTCGCCGAGGCGAAGGAGATGCTCCGACAGCGCACCCATGATCGCGCGCTTGATTCCCTCGCCAAGTTAAGCAAACAGGAGAACGAGCTGGCTGAACGGGCGCGCATGCTTTCCATCGCGGTGCTGGGCGGCATGGGAGAGTCCTATCGCGAAATGGGCGACGCTTACATGAAAGGCTCTACGGTGGTCAGGACCGAAGCAGAAAAAATGCGGTTCCGGAAGATGGCGATGGATTATTTCGGGATGGCGCGCGTTCGTTCGCTCGGCTACGTCGAGCAATTCTTGCCCCTCCTCAAGAAATCGGACACAAAGCCTTTCACCGTGGAGGCAAGGTTCCCCGAAGTGGGCGCGGTGGAAAATGCGACGGTGAATAAATTGCGACAGGGTATCTGGGTCGGCGATGAGGAACGGTACCAGGCTGAGCTTGACACCTTGGACCTTTGGGTGGCGAAGATTCTCTGTGCTTCTGCTTCGGTCACCGACCTCAACCAGGGTAGAGCCCTATATCAAAAGGGCACGGTTGACCTGGATCCGCGCGGTTACTTTGTGGCGATGGCCAGGACCATGATGGATGCGAGCGCGCTCTTTATGCCCAAAGCGCTCGA
>DATBWB010000193.1 GCA_036514995.1 Candidatus Acidiferrales bacterium | reverse complement strand
GCTGACATCAAGTTGCTGGGCGACCAGCTCAACGGCCGGCTCGAACGCCAATTGTCAGCGCGGGCGTCAGAGTGAGTCTGCTCCCATCGCGGTTGTCTCCAGGGGAGCCCATGACAAGCTTCTTTGCCGACAAGAGGGTCGTCGTTACCGGCGGGGCAGGCTTCCTGGGTTCCTGCGTTGTCAAGAAACTGCGGGAACGCGGCTGCGCCTCGATCACTGTCCCGCGACGCGCCACTTGCGATCTGACCAGGTGGGAAAACATCACCCGTTTGCTGGACCAGGCGTCGCCTCACATTGTTATCCATCTGGCCGGAGTGGTGGACAATCCGGTCGGCGGCGGGAATACCGCCGCGGCTTTTTACAAAAACCTGATGATGGGGGTTCAGTTGATGGAGGCAGCGCGACAGCGAGGGGTTGAAAAAATGGTGTGTTTAGGAACAGCCAGCTCCTACCCCAAACTCGCGCCCACCCCCTTGCGAGAAGAAGAGCTTTGGAACGGCTACCCGGATGAGACCAGAGCCCCTTACGGCATAGCCAAGAAAATCCTCTTGGTTCAGTCCAAAGTTTACCGCCAACAGTATGCTTTTAACTGCATCTATTTGATTCCCGCAAACCTTTTCGGTCCGGGCGACAATTTTGATCCCCACACGTCGTATGTGATCCCCGCTCTGATCCGCAAATTCTTCGATGCGGTAAGAAATGGCGATCGCGAAATCGTCTGCTGGGGCAGCGGCAGTTCTACTCGTGACTTCCTGTTTGTGGATGATTGCGCCGAGGCCATTCTCTTAGCGACCGAACGATACAACGACGGCGAAGCCGTCAACGTTGGAACGGGGTTTGAAATCTCCATCCGGGACCTCGCTTATCACATTGGCCGCCAGTTGGGTTTCTCAGGGCAAATTGTTTGGGATACCTCCAAACCCGACGGCCAACCGCGTCGAAGGCTCGATGGCTCTCGAGCCGAACGTGCCTTCGGGTTTCGCCCTCGCACGGATTTCTTTGAGGGCTTGCGCAAAACCATTGACTGGTACCGGGCAAAGATCGCTCAGGAGGAAGGAAAATCCAAAAGTTGTGCCGGTTCGCTCAAAGGGTGAGCAAGACAGTGGGCCGACAAAAACAACACGAGCAAGGGATCGGGAGCTACGAAGGGCCACTCCTCGTGCCGCCTTGGTCGCAACGGTGGAAACTCCGCCGGTATGAGGGAGGGACGATGAGACAGAAGGTAACTACCAGACAAACGTGCCGCTCCTGTGGGGCAGCTTCCTTGGTCACCGTCCTGGAGCTTGGCGACCACTACGTATCCAACTTTGTTGAATCGTCTGACGGGCAGCAGTTGCCGAGAGCTCCGCTGGAACTGATCCTCTGCCAACAGTGCAGCCTGCTCCAGTTGCGGCACACCACTCCCTCCGAGTGGTTGTACCGCCAGTATTGGTACAAGTCCGGCGTCAATGCCTCCATGCGAGCGGCCCTCGCTGACGTCGCCGCCAGGGCCGAGGAGGTGGCCGGGGTGCGACCGGGTTCGAGTGTGCTCGACATCGGGTGCAATGACGGCACGCTACTCCGCTCCTACCGTACGCCGGGCATCCGGAGGGTCGGCTTCGAGCCGGCCGAAAATCTCGTCCGGGAAGCAGAAGACGGAACCGAGCGAATCATCAACGACTTTTTCCATGCGGCCGCCGTCGCCGGAGAGAAGTTCAGAGTCATCACCTCCATCGCCATGTTTTATGACCTGGAGCATCCAAACGCTTTCGTCGCCGACGTGGTCCGCTGCCTGGATGAAGAAGGCGTTTGGGTCATCCAGATGAGCTACCTGCCCCTCATGCTCTCCCAAAACGCCTTCGATAACATCTGCCACGAGCATCTGGAGTATTACTCGCTGACTTCTCTCCGTCCGCTGGTCGAACGCCACCGTCTGGCACTGCTCGATGTCGAAACAAACGACGTCAACGGCGGAAGTTTTCGGATCTACGTGACGCATGCCGGTTCCCGGTTGAAAGCTCGGGAAGGGGCCGGCGATCGACTGCAAAGGATGCTCTCTGAGGAAGCTCGCCTGGGCTTGACCGAGCGTCGAGTTTACGAAGAGTTTGCCCAACGTGTCTCGCGTATCCGTGACAAAGTGTGCCGCTTCGTTCGAGCGGAGGTGCGAAAGGGAAAAAAGGTATCCGTTTACGGAGCCTCCACAAAAGGGAACACCCTGCTGCAGTACTTCGGACTTGACCGCACGGTGATTCAGGCGGCTGCCGAGCGGAATCCCGACAAGTGGGGCAAGCGCACCGTCGGGACCTGGATCCCCATTGTCGCCGAGGAAGAGGCCCGCCGGAATAGCGATTGGTTCTTGGTCCTGCCCTGGCACTTCATCGACGAGTTTCAAACCCGCGAGAGCGCCTTTCTCGCTCGTGGAGGCAAACTTCTCATCCCGCTTCCCGCGCCGTGCATTCTCGACGCGAAAGGGAGGACGGAACTGATGGAGGGAAGACGAAACCAGGGCAAAAGCGAGCCCGCCTCGACGGGAGTTGGCCGGGAGCGCTAGAGGAGTAGATTTGAAAATTTCCTTGCTCATTCTCGATTTGACATTCAACGGAGGTGCGCCAAGGCAACTTCTGCTCCTGGCCAAATGGCTTCAGGAGTTTGGGCACAAAGTGACGGTCTATGCCTACCGCTATAACCCCTCCCGATGCTATCCCGATCTCACGACCTCGCTCGATATCCGGTGTGTGGAAAGACTTGCGCCGGATTGGGTGCCCCCGAGAACGAATCTTCCTCATCGTCGTCTTTTCTACGCCGCTAAGAGGCACCTCTATGAAAGTAGGAAACTGGCCCATTTGATCGAGGATCCTGGAGACCTGTTAAACACCCACACGAGGGCAGCGAACGCCGCCGCCTTGTATTGCAAGCGCAAAACCGGTGTGCCGATTGTGTGGATGTGCAACGATGCCCGCAACTGGGAGCAACCCGGATACCGGCCTTATTCCCCTCCGTGGCTCCAGTGGCCCGTCGATCGCGTGATGGGATACGTGCAAAAACGAATCGTGCGGCAGATCGATCAGGTGGTTGTCCTGGACGAAAAAGTAAAACGGGCGATTGAAAACTTCTATCACCGTCCCGCCCAGGTGATCCGAAGCGGCATTGATACGCGCGCATTTGGCGAAAGGCCACAAGGTCGAGCCAAGATACGGCAAAGGCACGGTATCCCGAGTGATTCCTTCCTCTTGCTTTGGCTCGGCATCCTGGAACCGCATAGGCGTATTGAAGATGTCCTGGAAGCCATGCGTATCCTGAGACAACACCGTGATGATGTCCGATTCATGATCGTGGGCCTGGGCAGCGTTGCTCCTCATTATGTCCGGCGCCTTCGTCAGTTCGTTGCCGACCATCAACTGGAGAAAGTGGTGAGCTTTTTGCTCCAAAGCGTGCCCGATGAAGAGCTGCCGGACTACTATTCGGCCTGCGATGCCTACGTCTATCCGTGCGAAAACCAGGCGTGGGGCATAGCCGTTCTCGAGGCCATGGCTTGCGGCAGACCGGTCATTGTCTCGCGCGCTGTTGGAGTGGAAGAGGTGCTCAAAGATGGAGAAACGGCACTGCTCGTGCCAGGCCGGAACCCGGGCGCGATCATGCGCGCGGTGGCCGAGCTGGCCAATATCCCGGACCGGCGCAACAAGATTGCCCGGCAGGGGAGAGAACACGTGCAGCGGCACTTTTCTTGGGAGAAGTATTCGCTGGAGATGCTGAGAGTCTTCGAGCAGACCAGCGGCAAAACGGAGATTCAGGAGCAAGAGGTATTGGCGTAGTCAGTGGGCTCCAAAGAAAAAATACGCTCGGGCCGGTTTTTGGCTAAAGGGTGAGAGCACGATGGAACCCAAAGTTGTCATTCTGTGTGGCGGGATGGGGATGCGGCTGCGAGAGGAAACGGAATACCGGCCCAAACCGCTGGTGGAAATAGGTGGCAAGCCAATCTTGTGGCACATCATGAAAATCTACGCTCACTATGGCTTCAAGGAATTCGTCCTGTGCCTGGGCTATCGCGGAAATATGATCAAGGAATACTTCCTGAACTACCAATCCTTGGTCAGCGACTTTACCGTGGTTCTCGGAAACGGTCGAACCGCTATCCAGTATCACAATGATCATGAAGAGAGGAACTTTGTGGTCAGCCTTGTGGATACCGGCTTGGAGACTCTGACGGGAGGGCGCATCAAACGGATCGAGCCTTACATCGAAGGCAATACTTTCTTGCTGACCTACGGTGACGGCCTGAGCGACCTGAACGTTCTGGAACTGGTGAAGTTCCACAACGCACGGGGAAAAGTCGCCACCGTTACGGCCATCAAGCCAGCCTCACGCTTTGGCGTCCTCGATCTCAAAGAAGACGGCACCGTGGCTGGATTCTGCGAAAAGCCGCAAGACACTCGGTGGATCAGCGGAGGCTTCTTCGTTTTTAACCGCAAAGTGTTTGAGTATCTGGAGGAGGACGGCGCTTTGGAAAAAGGCCCCCTGGAGAAGCTGGCGAGGAATGGTCAGCTCGTGGCGTATCCACACACGGGCTTCTGGTACGCCATGGACACCTATCGCGAGTACCAGTTTCTCAACGAATTGTGGGCGAGTGGACAAGCCCCCTGGCAGGTTTGGGAGAGAAAGGCGGCAGCGGTAACCGGCTAGAGAGAGCAGCGGTGCGAATCTCAGGGCTCCGGCCCCTTCTCGGCCCTTTGCCGGAGGGTGGGGCGCGACGGCCGCGGGGATGTTCCTGGGAGGAGATTGGTTCAACCGCCAAGCGGAAAAGCAGAAGATGATGAACGATACTGCCTACTACCGAGCAACGTCTTCGACGTTCAACAAGATCGCCTGGGCTTTCCGACGATCTTTTCTTGGCCAGGCGACCGCGCCCCTTATCGCTCAATCGATCTACAAGTTTCTGCAAACCAGACCCGAGCTGATCTTGAAGAATGAATCGCTGCGCCGTCTGGGTGACAAAGCGCAACTCTGGGCCGTGTTGGATCCGCGGGTGGCGGCCATCCCCATTGGCTTCGGCCCGCTCCGAGGTTTCTCCATTCTCAATGACCCTTCGCCGCATTTTCCCACGTTCCGCGTCCTGGGAATCGAAGAGGTGATGAACCAAGTGATTTTTGAACGCATCATTCGTCCTGGCGACGTGGTCTATGACCTCGGGGCCAATGTGGGAGTGCACACCCTTCTGTTTTCGCGGCTCTGTGGCCCTGGCGGGAGAGTTTACTCCTTTGAACCGTGGCCCGAGAACATCGAAAAGTTAAATGCCAATTTGCGGCTCAACAAGATCCAAAACGTCGAGGTCGTTCCCTGCGCCGTGTCCAGCCGCAGCGGGCTGGCCGCGTTTCGCACCGGACCAGACAGTTCGCAAGGCAAACTGGTGGACGACTCGAACGAGGCCGAACGGCACCGAGACCTCGAGGTGCAGGTGTTCACCCTGGACGATTTTGCGGCCCAGGCCCAGCGGCGCCCTCCCACACTCCTCAAGATCGACATCGAGGGGGGTGAGGGAGAGGCGCTTCGGGGAGCACGCCGCGTGCTTCGTGAGTTCCGACCCATGGTGATTTGTGAAATTCACGATGGGACAGCCGCAGAAGTTGTGCGGTCTGTTCTCGGCGAGGCTGATTATGAATTCTTCGTGCTCGAAAGAGGATTTCGAGTCGTGCCAACGGGAGAAAGTCTGCCGCCGTGGTGTCATACGTGCGCCTGCCCCCGCGAGGAAGTCAATAAGCGGTCGAGCATCCTTGCCGTCTGACGGAGGCCGGGCTTGAGCCAGCGTGTTGAACTTCCTTGTCGCGGTCAGAGGCGCAGGAAAGGCAGGTGAAGAACGTGGGATTGCTTTCAGAGAAGTTTTGGCGTGACCGCCCGACCTTTGTGACCGGCGCGACCGGCTTGCTCGGCGGATGGCTGGTGCGCCGCCTCGTGGAATGGGAAGCTTCCGTCACCTGTCTGGTGCGCGATTGGGTGCCCGACAGCGAACTCGTTCGTTCCAAACTCATCGAGCATGTCCAGGTGGTCAGGGGAGATGTCCGAAACCAGGCTTTGCTGGAGCGAGCCCTGGGAGAATCCGAGGCTTCGACCGTCTTCCATCTGGCCGCTCAGACGATCGTCGGAATCGCCAGCCGGAATCCAGTATCCACTTGGGATAGCAACATCCGCGGGACCTGGAGCTTACTCGAGGCCTGCCGCCGAAGCCCCACGGTTCAGCAGATCGTCATCGCCTCTTCGGATAAAGCCTATGGGGATTGGGGAGGAAAGCCCTACCAGGAAGGGATGGCTTTGCGGGCCAAGCACCCCTACGAGGTGAGCAAGTCTTGCGCCGACCTGCTGGCCCAGTCCTACTCCGCCACGTTTGCTCTACCTGTCTGTGTCACCCGGTGCGGAAACTTGTACGGTGGCGGCGATCTGAATTGGAACCGCCTCGTGCCCGGCACGATTCGCTCAGCGCTGCGGAATGAGCTGCCGGTGATTCGCTCGGACGGGAATCCGGTGCGGGACTACTTCTACGTGGAGGATGCCGTCGAGGCCTACCTGCTCCTGGCGGAATGCATGGCGGGTCGCAGCCAGCTCCATGGCGAGGTCTTCAACTTCTCCAATGAGACTCCGGTCCGCGTGCTCGACCTGGCCCAAAGAATCCTGAGATTGATGGGATCGCAACTCGAACTGGAGATCCAGGCCACTGCCAAGCAGGAGATCAGCGAGCAATGCCTGAATGCCGGAAAGGCCCGGGCGGTGCTCGGGTGGCAGCCGCAGTTCAGCCTGGAGGACGGTTTGCGCGAGACGATCCGCTGGTACCGCGACTTTCTGACCCTGCGGGGCGAGGCGGCACGGGAGGAACCGCTGGTCATGGCGCAGCGGCGGAACGGTTGAGCGGTGGCGAAGACAAAGGTGGACGGATGCGGCAAAAGGGGGATGGGGGCTCGATGCGTTGTCTGGTGACAGGCGGAACGGGCGTGATTGGCTCGCACTTGGTGCGGCTGCTCCTTCACAAAAAGTGTCAGGTTGCGGTGCTGGTTCGGGGGTCGCGCTCGCCCTGGCGGATCGCCGACCTGATCGCGCGCCTCGATGTGATTCCCGGTGACCTCGGTGTGATCGGAGAGGCCGCCGGGACGATTCGCGCGTTTGCTCCCCAGACGGTCTTTCATCTGGGTTGGTTCGGCGTGGTGAGTCGCCACCGCAACGATGTGCGCCAGATTACTGAAAACCTCTCGGGCACACTGGAGTTGCTCCGCGTGGCGCACGAGAGCGGCTGCCGGCGTTTTGTGGGCTTGGGCTCACAGGCGGAGTACGGTGCCTGCAACGGTGTGCTGACCGAAGACCTCCCGACCCGACCGACCACCCTCTATGGAGCGGTGAAGCTTTGCGCCGGCCTGGTCGGGCAACAACTCAGCGACACACTGGGAATTCGGTTCACCTGGTTGCGCCTGCTGGCCGCCTACGGGCCAGCCGACCAGCCCGAGTATCTGATCCCGACGGTCATCTTGTCCCTCCTCCGAGGGGCGAAACCCCGGCTGACTTCCGGCACCCAGCGGTGGGACTACCTCTACGTTGAGGATGCCGCCGAAGCCATCTGGCAGGCGGCGCAGGAACCCGGAGCCGTGGGCGTGTTCAATCTGGCCTCGGGCCAGCCCGCCACGGTGCGCTCTATCGTCGAGCGGCTCCGCGACATGATTGATCCCGGCCTGCCGCTTGGATGGGGCGAACTTCCCTACCCGGACCAGCCGATCGGGAACCTCGAAGGCGACATCTCCAAATTGCAGAACGCTACCGGATGGGCGCCCCGCGTCCCGCTCGCTGAGGGATTGCACCGCACCCTGGAGTGGTTCCGCGAGAATCAGGGGCGCTATCCGGACGCGGCCTTGGCGGCGAAGAGCGTGGGTGTGCCATGACGCAGAACGGGTGCCAGGAGCTTGCCGTGCGCATTCGCAGCCACGTTCTGCGGATGACCCATCGGGCACGGTCTTCGCATGTGGGCAGTTGCCTGTCGATCGCCGATCTGCTGGCGGTGCTCTACGGGCGTGTCCTGCGCCTCGATCCTCGCCGGCCCGACTGGAGCGAACGCGATCGCTTCCTTCTGAGCAAAGGCCATGCTGCCGCAGCGCTCTACGCGGTTTTGGCCGAGCGCGGTTTCTTCCCGGCGAGGTGGCTCGAGACCTACTGCCAGGACGATTCGCGGCTGGCCGGGCATATCACCCACCACGGTGTCCCCGGGGTAGAGGTTTCGACCGGCTCTCTGGGCCATGGCCTGCCCATCGGCTGCGGCATGGCCCTGGCCGGCAAACGAGAGGGGCGTCCCTGCCGGGTCTTTGTGCTCCTGAGCGACGGCGAGTGCGACGAAGGTTCCACATGGGAAGCGGGGCTGTTCGCACCACATCATCGCCTGGACAACCTCGTTGCGATTGTGGACTACAACAAGATTCAGAGCTTGGGCCGGGTCAAGGAAGTGCTCGACCTGGATCCGCTCGGTGACAAATGGCGTGCGTTTGGCTGGTCGGTGCGGGAGATTGACGGGCACGATTACGAGCAAATTGACGATGCCCTGTTGAGCGTGCCGTTCGAAGCGGGCCGGCCGAGCTGCATCATCGCTCACACGGTCAAAGGCAAAGGCGTCAGCTTTATGGAGAACCAGCTTGCCTGGCACTACAAGTCGCCCAGCGCCGAGGAGCTGGGCCAGGCACTGGCTGAGCTGGGGACAGCCGAATGAGAACGGCATTCATCCGAACCCTGATCGAGTTGGCACGGAACGACAAACGCATTTTCCTTCTGGTTGGCGACCTGGGATATGGAGTGGTAGAGCCGTTCGCTCAGGAGTTTCCCGATCGCTTCATCAATGTCGGCGTGGCCGAACAAAACTTGACCGGCATTGCTGCCGGCCTGGCGCTCTCGGGAAAAATCGTCTTTACCTATTCCATCGCCAATTTCTCCACGCTGCGCTGCCTGGAGCAAATCCGGAACGATGTGTGCTACCACAACGCTGACGTCAAGATCGTCGCGGTGGGCGGAGGCGTCGCCTACGGGGCGTTGGGAGTGACCCACCATGGCACGGAAGACATTGCCATCCTGCGTGCGCTTCCCAACATGAAGGTGCTTTGTCCTGCGGATCCGGTCGAGGCTGAGCTGGCTACCAGGGCCATTGCTGCCGCGCCCGGCCCGGCTTATCTCCGCCTGGGGAAGAGCGGCGAGCCAAGAATCTACCGGACGCCGCCTGTCTTTGAGATTGGCAAGGCCATCGAGATCCTGCCCGGAAAGGAAGTGGTTGTCCTCGCCACCGGATCCGTCGTCCGAAACGCCATCGAGGCCTGTCAAAACGTGGCGGAAAACGGCATCGAGGTGGGAATCTACAGCGTACACACCATCAAACCTCTCGACCAAGAGTTGATCGCCAAGCTCGCCTTCCAAACCAGGCTAATGATTACGGTCGAAGAACACAGCCATTTGGGAGGACTGGGAAGCGCCGTGGCTGAAATCTTCACGGAAGTGCCGAATCTACGTTGCCAGTTGAAGCGCATTGGTCTTCCCGATGCGTTCTTCCAAGAGGTGGGAAGTCAGGAATTCCTACTATCGCGCTATTTGTCCGCCGCCGCGCTCGAGGAATCGATCATGGAATCATGTTCGCTTGGGAAAGGAACCAGTCTTGGAGCCAGCGCCATTGGATCGTAACGATCTCGCGCCGGCCCACCGGGGTATCGATCCCCGTAGTAGGGCCGC
>DATBWB010000192.1 GCA_036514995.1 Candidatus Acidiferrales bacterium | reverse complement strand
TCAAGAAGAGCAGAACCCATGCGAGCGGCGGAAGAAGGAGAGTGGCATAGGGGCGCCACCCGGAGGCGCGGCCTGTTTCCATAGGATTCTCTAAGCCTCGTCCGTCGCCGGGATCAACACCCCGTCTTCCGGAGCCCAGACGACCCAGCAACGACCGGCGGTGGGGCCGCTTCGGTCGGGCCGGCACGATCGGAAACGCCCCGCGTACCATCTGCTGCGGGCCGGGCATCAACAACTTCGATATCGCGGTGCTCAAGGAGACGAAATTGACCGAGCGGACGGGCCTGCAATTCCGGGCCGAGTTCTTCAACGTCGTCAACCACGCCCAGTTCGTTAACCCCGACGGCAGCATCACCAGCGAGTCGGACTTTGGCCGCGTCAAACGCGTCCGCGATCCGCGCCTGATTCAATTCGCCCTCAAGTTCTTCTTCTAGTGGGGGAGTAGGAGTTCCGCGCCAGGCTCAGCGGGCGAGCAACACGCTGGTCATCAGGCCCGAGACGATGCCGGTCCCTTGCGGTGGACAAGCCGGCGTCTAACTAGCACAAAAGCCAGCTCCCGTGAGTGGCAATGGCGTTGGGTGGAAATATGCGCTTGGTGGTGCTTGGGGCGGGCATGATGGGCCGCGCGGTCGTGTACGACCTGGCGCGCAGCCCGGATTTGCGGCGCCTCCTCGTGGTGGACAAAGATCTTCGCCGGGCGCGTGAGGTGGCCCGCCGGTACGGCAGCGGGGTTGCTTTGGTAGCCCGCGCCGACGCTGCCCACCCAAAAGCCTTGGCGCGCCTGCTGCGCGGCTTCGATGTGGTTGTCAATTGCACGCACTATGGTTTCAACCTCTCGGTCATGCAGGCGGCGCTCGAAGCGAAAACCCATTATGTGGACCTCGGCGGGCTGTTCTACACAACCAGGAAGCAGCTTCGATGGCACGGCAAATTTTGCCGGGCGGGACTCTTGGCCATTCTGTGCATGGGCAGCGCCCCGGGCCTGACGAATCTGATGGCCCGCTTGGCCGCCGATCCCTTGGACGAGGTGCACGCCATTCGCATCTATAACGGTGCTCGCCCCGATTCTATCGGGGCTCGCGAGACCCGGCCGAGCACCGAACTTCTGCCGGTATCTTTTTCCCTGGATACGATGCTTGACGAGCTGACCTTGAAGCCGGTGATTTTTGCCGGGGGCAAATGGCGCGAGCAGCCAGTGCTCTCCGGCGAGGAAGCGGTGGATTTCCCCTCGCCGGTGGGCCGGCAAAGGGTGCGTTTCTCCCTCCATTCCGAGGCGCTCACCCTGCCCATGAATTATCGAAAGAAGGGGTTGCGCGATTGCTTTTTCAAAATCAACTACGACGACGAATTTGTCGCGCGAGTTAGCTTTCTGGCTGGCCTCGGCTTGCTCGGCAAAGAGCCGGTTCGGGTGGGAAGCGCCAGGGTGTCTCCGCGAGCCATGCTGCACAGCTTGGTGGCAAAGCAGCCTGGCCGGAGCGGCGGGCCGGAAGAGGCCGGCGACATGGAGGCTTTGCGCGTTGTGGTCGAGGGCATACGAGCCGGGCGCCGGCAGAGGCGCGTAGTGGAAGCTGTCATCCATGCTTCGCCGGAACAGCATTTGAGCGCAGTGGCGCGCGACACGGGATTTCCCGCGGCGGTCGCCGCCCGGATGATCGCCCGAAACGAGATTACCGCCCGGGGTGTTTTCGCGCCGGAGTCCCGACAACTCGGGATGCCGGTCGAACGCTTTTTCGAGGAAATGGCCCTGCGGGGCATCAGCATTACGATGAAAGTGCCCGGGCGCGCTGGTCCGGGCGTCCGGCGCGGCAGCTTGACAGTCGGAAAGACGGCTGGGTAGAGTCGGCACGCCGGTCTTGCTTTCGTCCAGCCCGGGGTCGTGGCGGTGAGCCGGTGAGCTTGGTCCAGCCACCAGATGAATTCCTCCCTGTCGGCAGCGGCGGATCGGTCCGCCGAAGGCTTTGGGCCGCTGGCGGAATCCGGGGGCCAATCTTTTTGGAAACTTCTTAGCGAGGTCCGTCATGGTGTGGCTGGAAAAAGAAATTCAGCGCTACCTGGAGCGCACACCAAAGTCGAAACGGGCGCACCAGGCGGCGATGGAGCATCTCCCC
>DATBWB010000191.1 GCA_036514995.1 Candidatus Acidiferrales bacterium | reverse complement strand
TCCGCAAGCTGACCAGCAAAAAGAGCGACACCGCCATGCTCAACACCGTCAGCAGGGTGCGCCGACGGTTGCGGGCCGCGTTCTTCAGCATCAGGCGGAGATAGTCCATCTCCGTTCCTCCAGCGCCACATTATCGCCCAGAATTCTGACTTCCAACTGCCAGTTTCCAGCCAAGGAAGAGCCGCAGTTGTGTTGAGGCACATTCCGGCCCGGCCACGAAGAGCAGGCTTCAATCGAGGCTTGTCCTCTAGTTGAGAACCTCAGGAGAACGGCGGTTACCCGGCCGGCGGCAGGGCGGCGAGCAACCGATAGGCAGCACGAACGAGCATCCAGAGAAGGTAGTACAACACCACCGCAATGAGAACCCCTAGCCCGCGGAGCAGGGCCGACACCGTTTGTCCGGCAAATTGAGAGGGAAGATTCAAGACGAACGCGCCGAACACGCCTGCTATCAATCCCAGAATCGCGCCCCACAACGGCAGGCGCTGCGGCACCCAGGCTTTCGGGGCAATCATCGCCCAAAGACCCCACACCAGTGGCACCATGCACCAAATGACGGGCAGCGGATAGATGCTCTGGAAGCTCAGAATGGGTATCAACAGCACGACTAGAGCCGCCAAGGCGATCGCCATGGAAGCGATGGCGCTGCCGGCAGCGAAGCGTTGAAACATCTTGACCTCCTCGCCTCCCGCAGAGCGGGACGGGCTCGGGCGCAGTGCATTGAGGAACAGGTTGGAAGGACCGCGAAGTGACTCACGGCCGGATCGAAACCGGGGCTATGCTACGCCTCATTACCGCCGGTTGGCAACGCTCCTGATCCCGCATGGCGGGACGACGCCCGGGCTGCTCCCGGGGATCAACCCTCGCTCGGGGTGCACAGGACTGTTGGGTCTGAACCCGACATGCATGACGGACTAAAGTCCGCCACTCCTGACAGGACGGCTTCGTCGGCGCCATTCGCATGCCCTGGAATTTTGCCTTATAATCGGTGGGCTTCGCCCTCGCGGCTGACATTGCTATCCGATCGCGCCCTGTCCACGCCCCTCCCGCAGCATCGGGACGGGCGAGGAGGCCAGATGATTCTTGATTCCAACCAGATCCAAAAGGTGCTGCCGCATCGCTACCCCATCCTGATGGTGGATGCGATCCTGGAGCTCGAACCACGCAAGCGCATCGTGGGCCTCAAGAATGTTTCTATCAACGAGCCGTTCTTTGTCGGCCACTTTCCCGGCGCGCCGGTGATGCCGGGCGTCATGATCCTGGAGGCGCTGGCGCAGACAGGCGGCTATCTGCTCTTGCGCGAGGTGCCCGAACGCGAAAAGAAGCTGCTCTACTTCGCCGGGATCGAACATGCCCGGTTCCGCCGGCCGGTGCGGCCCGGCGACCAGCTCCGCCTGGAAGTGGAGGTGATTGCCTGGCGCAATACCGTTTGCAAAATGAAGGGGCAAGCTTTTGTAGGAGAGGAAGTGGCAGCGGAAGCGACGCTGCTGTGCAAGATGGTGGACCGGGAATCATGAGCGAGATTCATCCCACGGCGGTCGTCTCACCCAAGGCTAGAATGGGAAATTGCTCCAAGGTGGGCCCCTATGCCGTTGTGGGCGACGGCGTGACGCTCGGCGAGGGCTCGGAGGTGATGGCCCACGCCTGCCTTCTCGGACCCGCCACCATCGGCCGGGAGAATGTGTTTTATCCCTTTTGCTCGATTGCCGGGCCGGCTCAGGATTTGAAGTATCGCGGCGAGCCGAGCACCGTCGTCATCGGCGACCACAACGTCTTCCGCGAATACGTCACCGTCAACCGGGGCACGGTCGGGGGCCAGGGAGTTACCCGCATTGGCAGCCACAATTTCCTGATGGCCTACGTTCACATCGCCCACGATTGCGTGGTCGGGGACCATACCATTTTCGGCAACGCCGCCACGCTCGCCGGACACGTCATCGTCGAAGACTACGCCAATGTCGGGGCGTTCTGCGCCATCCATCAATTCTGCCGCGTTGGAACACACGGCTTTCTTGGGGGCGGGACGATCATCACCCAGGACGTCCTGCCTTTTTCGAAGACGGTGGCGCCGCGCGATTCCCGCGTCTTCGGCCCCAACACGCCTGGTCTCGAGCGGCGCGGCTTTTCGCCCGAACGCATCCGGGCAATCCAGGCGGCTTTTCGCCTGCTTTGTCGGTCCAAGTTGAATACCTCGCAGGCAGTGGCCAAAATCCGCGAAACACTGAACCACAGCGAGGATGTCGAGGTTCTCTTGCGCTTCATTGAAAGCTCCGAGCGCGGGTTTATTCGATAGGAGATGGAGTTGCCTCAGGCGGACCAGGATCGCTGGGGATTGATCGCCGGAAACGGCCGGTTTCCGTTTCTCGTTTTGGAAGCCGCCCGCAGCCAGGGCATCGAGATGACCGTCATCGGTCTCCGCGAAGAGACATTTCCCGAGATGGAGCAGCAGGCGACGCGGCTGCACTGGGTCAGTCTGGGCGAATTGTCACGCGCCCTCGATTTCCTCCGCCAGGAAGGCATCAACAAAGTGGTGATGGCGGGCCAGGTGAAACACAAGCAAATCTTCAGTGCTATTCCCGCGGATAACCTCCTTTCCCGACTCCTCGGAAGCCTTCCGGCCAAGAGCACGGACATGCTGATCGGCGCCGTCGCGCGGATACTCCATCAAGCGGGGATCGAGGTTGTGGACTCGACACTGTTTTTGAAGCCGCTTCTCCCGGAGGCCGGGGTGCTGACCGCGCGCGCGCCGGATGCCCGTGAGATGGCCGACATCGAGTACGGCCAAGAGATTGCCTGGCAAATCGCCGGCCTCGACCTTGGCCAAACGGTGGTCGTTTGCGACCGCGCTTGTGTGGCCGTTGAGGCGATGGAGGGCACCGACGAGACGATCGAGCGCGCCGGGCGCCTGGCGCAACTCGGGCGGCTCGGGCCGGACAAAGGGGGACTGGTCGTGGTCAAGGTCAGCAAGCCCGGACAGGATATGCGCTTTGATGTGCCGGTGGTGGGCAAGCCGACCATTGAGGTGATGCAGCGCGCCCGCGCTACCGCCCTCGCCATTGACGCGCATCGAACCCTGTTGGTGGACCGCGCGGAAATGATCGCCGCGGCCAATCAGGCGGGCATTGCAATTCAGGCGTTCCCCCAGCGGGATTAGACTCGGGTGATGCTTCGGCGGCCCCGACCTCTCGGATGGATGGAAATCGGATGGTGGACAAGTCGGTTCGCGTGGGCGTAGTGGGCGTTGGTTCTTATGGCCGGAACCATGCGCGGGTGTATCGGCAATTGCCGGGCGTCGAGTTGATCGGCGTGCTCGACATTCGTCCCGACCGGGCCGAGTCGGTCGCCGGCGAGTTCCGCGTCCGCGCCTTTCATAACCTGGACGAGTTGGCGGAGAGCGTCGAGGCCGCCAGCGTCGCCATCCCGACCGCCGACCATGCCCGGGTCGGAACCGAACTCCTCGAGCGCGGGCTCGATCTGCTGGTCGAAAAGCCGATCGCGACAACGCTGGCCGAGGCCGATCAACTCATCGCTGCGGCCAGCAAGCGCAACCGTATCCTTCAGGTCGGCCATCTCGAGCGCTTCAACCCGGCCGTCTCGGCGGTGCGCCCGTTCATCACCCGGCCGCTCTTTTTTGAAGTTCACCGGTTGGGTGTATTCACCGAGCGCAGCCTGGACGTGGACGTGGTCTTTGACGTGATGATTCACGATCTGGATATCGTTCGCGCGTTCGTCAAATCCCCCGTCCGATCGGTTGATGCGGTCGGCATTCCCGTGATCACGGACAAGGTGGACATTGCCAACGTTCGCGTGGAATTCGAAAACGGCTGTGTGGCGAACTTGACAGCCAGTCGCGTCAGCACCGAGAAAGTGCGCAAGCTGCGCTTTTTCCAACCGCACGAGTACGTTTCCCTCGACTACACCCGGCACGACGTCCTGGTCATCAGCGTGGAGCACGCGGGCGCAGGCTTTCCCAAACTCCACTTCCGCAAATTGCCCACGCAGCCGGAAGAGCCGCTGAAGGCGGAGCTCGAGGCCTTTGTGAACTCGGTGCGCACCCGGACGCGGCCGGAAGTGGACGGGGTCGAGGGCCGCCAGGCGTTGGCGCTGGCCCATGAGGTGATGTCCAGCATCCGGCAACATGCCGAGCGTGTCCAGCTCGGCGCAGGGCACACCGCCGCCCGGGAGTAGGAGTCGTGGCCGAGGAACTCCCAAAGCTTCTCCTGGAACCTGCTGACGAGCGGGCCCGTCTGCGGCGACGCGAGGCGGCCATGGCCTCGTTGATCGTCCACCTGTGCGTCATCCTGTTGATCGTGTGGCAGCCGAAGTGGTTCCGGGCCATGACCGCGCCGGCCCGCCAGGCGGACCTGACCCAACGGCGCATGGTGTTCCTCTATTTGCCGCCGGACTTGGAGAGGATTGACGCGCCGCCCAAAACGCCGATTCTGTCGGACAAGAACCGTATTGCCCGCGGCCCGGCCCTGCAGGTTGACCCACGAGCGCTGCGCATTCCTGAGACTCAGGGAAACAGCAAGATTCCCGAGGTCCATGCGCCGCCAGGCACGCCCGCACCCTCGGCAGAGAATCTGCCCGCTTCTCCAGAACCACAACGCCAGCGACCCCACCTGTCCGCCCGGTTGGAAGATATTCCGGGACCGCAAGCGCCGCCCGGCTCGGGGAAATTGCCGCTTCCTTTGAGTTCGCCGGGCAAGATCATTGAGGAATCGGTGCGAGGCTCGGCGGCCGGCCGTGGCAGCGGCCTTTCCGCAGGCAATGCCTCGCCCTACTCCGACGACAATACCATCGCGAACTTCAACGCTCCGGGGCCCGCTATCCTCAGTGATACCCGGGGCGTGGACTTTGGGCCGTATCTGAACCGCATTCTTTTCACCGTGCGGCGGAATTGGTATGCCGTTATTCCGGAAGCTGCCCGGCTCGGTCAAAAAGGCAGGGTGGTGATTCGCTTCCATATTCTGCGTGATGGCAGCGTGCCACCGCCGGAGCCCCTTCTGTTCTCCACGTCCGGTGCCGATCCGCTCGACCGGGCAGCGCTCTCGGCCATTCATGCTTCGACCCCCTTTCCGCCGCTGCCCGAGGCTTTCTCGGGGCCGTACGTCCTGCTCCAGTTCACGTTTCTATATAATTTGCCGTTGGATTACGCCCAATGAAATGGGAACGCAAACAGGTTCTCGGTCTGCTCATCTTTCTGGGTCTTTTGTTTCTGCTGACGCTGGTGCGGTATCGCTACGCCTTCTGATGCCTTCCAACCATCCTTTGGTGGCCATCGTCGGACCAACGGCCAGCGGAAAATCGGCGCTTGCCATTTCTCTTGCCCGGCGCCTTGATGGGGAAGTGCTCGCTTGCGACTCCACTCAAGTCTATCGCCGCTTTGACATCGGCACGGGAAAAGTCACGCCACCGGAGCGAAGCGCCGTTCCGCACCACCTGCTCGATTTAGCGGAGCCGGAGGAGCTGTTTACTGCGGGCGAATACCGTCGCCGGGCGATTTTGGTGCTCGAAGAGCTGCGCCGGCGCGGCAAATTGGCGATTCTGACGGCCGGAACAGGGCTCTATCTGAGGGCGCTCCTGGAAGGCCTTTTTGAAGGACCGCAGCGCTCGGAAGAGTTGCGGGCACGCTTGCGCGAACGCTCTTCGCGCTTCGGATCATCTTATCTCCATCGTATCCTTAAGCGCGTTGATCCGGATTCTGCCGGCCGGATTGGTCCGCGAGACGCACCGAAGATCATCCGGGCATTGGAAGTTCGTTTTCTCGCCGGGAAGCCGATTTCCGAATTGTTCCGCAAGGGTCGCGCACGGCTCGAAGGCTTCGCGTGGCTGAAGCTTGGCCTTCTGCCAGAGCGCCAGGCTCTCTATGAGAAGATCGAGCAGCGAGTCGAGGAAATGCTGGCCGCTGGCTGGTGGGCGGAAGTGCAAGGGCTGCTCGAGCGCGGCTACTCGACCGACCTGAAGCCGTTTCAATTCATCGGCTACCGCGAGCTGGCCGATGCGCTTCAAGGCAGGCGGACGCCCAAGGAAGCCATTCGCTTGATCAAGCGCAAAAGCCGCCATTATGCCAAGCGACAAATCACCTGGTTTCGCAAGGAACCTGGAGTACACTGGATGCGCGATTTCGGGGGCAACGCCGAGACCGAGCGGCAGGCTCTCGCGCATGTCCAACGGTGGCTGGCGGCCTTGAGAGGCGAGGCGTCTCGCCGAGCGCCGTCGGAAAGCATATAATTCGCCAAGGAGAATGCGATGCCTGACTTCAGACCTGGAATAGCCCGTCGGCCGGCGGCACCCCCACCGGCCAGCACGCCGGCAGCGGAAAAAACCCAGACCAATATTCAGGACACCTTCTTGAACGCGGTGCGCAAGGAACGGCTCACTGTCACACTGGCCATGAACAACGGCGAAAAGCTTTCCGGCCGGATCAAGAGTTTTGACAAATACTCGCTGATCCTCGCCACCGACGCCGAGGAACAGCTTGTCTTCAAGCACGCCATTGCCACGGTCAGCGTTGCCCGGGCCCAGGCGGAAGCCGCGCCGGAACAGGGATGAGGAAGCCTCAGCAGGTTCAATCGGTCGAACGAGCTTACCTGGTTGCCGTAGCGCTCAAGCGTCCGGCGCGCGTCCCCGGATACAGCCGGAACCATTCGGAGTGGATGGATGAACTGGCGGAACTCACTCGCAGCGCCGGCGGGGTGGTGGTCGGCAAAAGCATCCAGTCCAAGGAAGCGTTCGATCCCGCCTATTTGATTGGTCGCGGCAAGCTCCAGGAAATCCGCGCCGAGGCGGGCGCTCTCGAGGCCGATCTGATTATCTTTGGCCAGAACCTTTCCCCCACCCAGCAGCGCAATTTGGAAAAGGAAGTGGCTTGCCGGGTCATTGATCGCACGCAGTTGATCCTGGACATTTTCGCCCGCCACGCCCGCAGCCGCGAAGGCCAGCTCCAGATCGAGTTGGCCCAGCTCAACTATCTGCTTCCCCGCCTGACCGGCCGCGGCGTGGAACTCTCGCGCCTGGGCGCCGGGATCGGCACGCGAGGCCCGGGCGAACAAAAGCTGGAAAAGGACCGGCGGCGCATCCGCGAGCGCATTCGCCGAATCAAAGCTGAGATCGAAGCGGTTCGCCGGCAAAGGGCCACTCGCCGGGCCGCCCGCCAGGCGGTGCCCCTCGGGACGGTCGCTCTGGTGGGCTATACCAACGCCGGAAAATCTACGCTCTTTAACAAGCTGACCCGCGCGGAAGTGTATATTTCCGACCAGATGTTTGCCACTCTGGACCCGACGCTGCGGCTGCTTGAGCTGCCTTCGCGGCGCCGCTTCTTGCTTTCCGATACCGTGGGATTTATTCGCGATCTCCCGCCTGGGCTGGTCGCGGCCTTCCGGGCGACGCTCGAAGAGCTTCAGGAAGCGGCCCTGCTGGTTCACGTCAGCGATCTGGCCGATCCTCATCATCCCGAGCACGAAGCGGAAGTGCAAAAGGTGCTCGGTGAGCTGGGACTTGCCGGCAAGCCTTGCCTTTCGGTTTACAACAAGATTGACCTGCTGGGCCCGGAAGAGCGGGGAGATTACGAGACGGGAAACGGCAAGGTTTACGTCTCGGCGTTAAAAGAGATCGGCCTTGAGCGGTTGCTCCAGTGCCTGGATGAGGCGCTGGTTGAGGAAAGCCCGGTGCGAATCACGCTACGGCTTCCGGCCAGTGATGGCCGGACGCTCGCGCTCCTTCACCGGTACGGTCGAGTGGTGCGGAAAGAATATCACTCGAGCGGGGTGGTGGTGGAAGCGGAGGTGTCCCCCAGGCTGGCCGAGAATCTGCGCGTTTATTCCCTCAAGTAGCCGTCGGAAGGCTGCCCGGATCCCTTTCCGATCCCGAAGCTTCGGGAGTGGAAATCATTGTGGAAAAGGAGTCTGCCATCGCCTCTCGCGTTGCGAAGAGGGAGGGGTTAACGCTTTCCGCACAACCCAAGCGCCATAGGCAAGACATTCAAAAGAAGGAGGTTAGTTCCTTGCACCGGGGGGCTAGGGGGTAAAACAGCGGGCGGTGACGCTTCTTTCGACCTCGTGAATGAACCGTGGCTTTTGCACAGGTCGCTCGCTTCCCTCTTGCGGCCAAGTTGTAGAAAGCGCAGTAAGAAGCGAGCCTCCGCAGCCGGACAAGCGATGGCGCCGGAGCCCCGTCCCGAAGCTTCGCGAGAGGGCAATTCTGTTTGACGGGGCCGCGCGCGGTTCGTTATAGTCCTTCACCGGGTGCCCCTGAGTCCGCCCCAGGCGGATTTTTCCCATCGCGGTGGTTCCGTCGAGGACAACCAGCTCCATGAACCTGCCGAACATTCTGACCATCTCCCGCATCTTCTTTGTTCCACTGCTGGTGGTCGTGTTGCTGACCAGGGTGAGCAACTTCGAGATCTGGGGAGTGATCATCATTCTGGTGGCTGCATTTACCGATTGGCTCGACGGCTACTTGGCGCGGAAGCGCGAACAGATCACGACCCTGGGCATGTTGCTCGACCCGCTGGCGGACAAGCTCTTGATCTCAGCCGCCTTCATTTCGCTGGTGGAGATGCGGCTGGTGCCGGCCTGGATGGTGGTGATCATCGTTGGCCGGGAATTCGCCGTGCTCGGTTTGCGGAACATTGCTTCCGCGGAAGGCTTTACGATTGAGGCCTCGGAGCTGGGGAAAACAAAGATGGTCTTGCAGGTGGTGGCGATCAGTCTGATTATCTTCGGCTCGAGGCATCCTGGCCTGCAGCCGGTGGGCAAGGTTGCCCTCTGGCTGGTGGTGGTGATCGCGCTCATTTCTGCGGTGCTGTATTTTAGAAAGTTTTGGCGCAAGGTGGACGTGCAGGTAAAGCAGCGCCGCGCCGGCCTGCTGATTCTCCGCCGGCGCAGCAAGAAGCAAGATGTGGCTACTCTGTAAGGACGAGTGCCGTTCCAACTATTTCGAGCCATCTGCCGTAGGTCACGTTGCAGCAATTGAAACGGGATGAGCCTTACAATGCTTAGCCTTGTTAAGTTGGAACGCCACGAGCAGCGGTATTTGCTCGACCTGGCCCGCCGGGCAATCCTGGCTGCAACGCAAGGCCAAGAACTTCCCGAAGAAGAGCCATCCTCCGACGTTCTGAAGCGGCCCTCGGGCGCGTTTGTATCTCTCCACAAGCGCGGCCAGCTGCGCGGCTGCATCGGCTACATCCTTCCCGGCAAAGCCCTGTGGCAGACGGTTCGCGACTGTGCGCTTGCCGCCGCCTTTGAGGACCCTCGCTTTGACGTCGTGCAGGCCGAGGAGTTGCGGGAGCTGGGAATCGAAATCTCCGTCCTGTCCGGATTTGAGGCGATTCGCCCGGAGGAGATTCGGGTGGGCACTCACGGCCTGCTGGTCACCCAGGGCGCTTTTCGTGGGTTGCTGCTGCCCCAGGTGGCGACGCAGTACCGCTGGAATGTGCAGCAATTTTTGGAGGAAACCTGCCTGAAGGCCGGATTGCGCCCCGACGCCTGGAAAGATTCCGCCACCCGCATCGAGGCCTTTACCGCCTTAGTGTTCTCCGAATCTCACCTGGCCGAAAGCGTTCCCCCCGCCAAGTAACGCGCCGCGACGGGCCTGACGAGCAACACGCCGCAACCGAAGACCCGGCTCTATTCCTTCCCGAGGATCTCCGAATGACCGCTCTCCGCCCTCATGAGTACGTATGTTTCGAACACAAGGCTCAGCAAGATCGCAAATAATCCTGCCCCCAAAACATAGCATGGAGGCTCCCATTTATAGACAGGTCCGATGCGCGCCTCCCAGAGCCCTCCACCCAAGAAAAGGATTGAGCCACCTGCCAGCAGGCCAAAGATCATCCACCCCATACTCTTCTGAACAGCCGATGAAGCAATCAGCAGGGCAAATGCAATATTCAAGAAACCCAATACGAACAGGTAAAACTTTGTCAGTTCATAAGCATATTTCATCCACGAGTAAGAAGCGGTCTGATCTCTCAAAGATTCGCGAAAATTTTCTGTTGTTGTAACGAAAGCAAAATCGAAAATAAATCCGGCGATGATTAAGAGAAGGCCAAAAATTGCATGTAATTTAGATAGTCTCGCTCCCATTCTTGAGTCTCCTTTGCTCAGTTGTATTTAGCTGGAGATAGGGGCACACGGGGATCGTTCGGTGGTTCGGCAGGCTCACCACAACTGGGTTCGACAAACTAAGCACGCTGTCCGGCCTGTTTATTCCAGTTCGGCGTATTCGCCGAGAAAAAGTTCGCGCAGGCTGGTGGTGATCAGCACGCTTGAGGAATTCTCTTCCGTGTGGAGGACGATCCCTTCGCCCAGGACTTCTCGCGGCACATCCTTCCAGGAATACGCTTTCGGAGCCGCCCCGAAGCCCTCGGACTTGTACGTGTCCTTGGTGGCATAGCGGAAGAACCGGAAATATTCGCCAACCTTGACGCCCTGGTTGGAGCCGGCATTGACATAGACCACGCTTCCGGTGCCAACCCCTTGCTGAAAATCGCGGGCGAGAACAATCATGGCGTCGTACTTCCCGCTCTTGGGAGCAAAGCGATCAAACGCCGCTGGGCTCTTGAACGGCGGAATGGGACGTGGCTCGAAGGGCAGCGCCAGATCGCCGCGATTCATCGGCGTACAGCTAAAAACCACTTCGGCGGTCGAGGTGCGCTCGTGGACGATGACCACCTTCACCCGCCCCAAGTCGGCATACACGGTCCCCATGGCGGCGGATAGCCCGCGCTGGTACTTGAACCAAGGAAGTTTGGTGGCGTCACGCACAGCACGGACGATGGAGAACTCCTGCCCGATGCCCACGCCCTCTGCCGAGCCCTTGTTAAGATACACAAAGTCGCGGTCAGCAAAGACGATTTTGTTCGCCGATTCCTCGCCGGTGATGAGATAGGTGTCGTTCGGCACCTGGCGGGCGGTGACAAAGCCGGCACAGTAAACGTCCGAATAGGTTGGCGCGGTGGCAGGGCCCTGAACCGTACGGTTCAGGGCAGGGCCGGCCGGAACCTCCTGCGCCAAGTGAGGAATCGCCACGATAGCAATCGCGGCGACAAGACACGTCAAGCCCAATCCAATGCGTCGCATGGGGTTCTCCTCGCTGGAGGAAGGCGTCTCAGGCAGGCCCCGAACCGTATGGTTCGGGGCAGGGCTTCAAGCAAACTAGCAAAGACCACAGGGAAAGTCAAGCTGATGCGGCCCGCGGTTGCTTGCCAGGTAACGCGCCTGGGCGCTTTTGACTCGCGTCCCGCGGGTGTGATACTAAGTGCTTTTCATTCTTGAGGTTCGATGCGAGTCCGTTCCATCCGTTCCCGCTTTGGCCCGGAACCTATATGCGTGGTGCTGGGGGCAGAGACCGCGGCGGCGTTTTCTCGCCTGCTCAAGCGAGCCGGGAAGCAAGCGAAGATTCTCGAGCTTCGGCTGGACTACCTGGCCAACTCGGAGGAAACCCTCCGTTTCCTCGACAGCCTGCGGGGCAAAAGGCGCCGGGCCAGACTCATTGCCACCTGTCGAAGCCGGCGCGCCGGCGGGCGCTTTGGCGGATCCATTCAGGCGCAACTGGCGACTCTGCAACTCGCCGCTGAATCGGGTTGTGATTGGGTGGACTTGGAGATCGAGAGCGCCATCCGCATCCCGCCGCCCGTCCTCCAGGGTGTCGTGGGCCGCGCCCATTGGATCCTCTCCTACCACAATTTCAAAGAGGTTCCCAACAACGTCGAGATGATCGCTTCCGAACTGGTCCACTTTCCCGGCCGCGACGTTGTGAAAGTGGCCGCCCGGGCAAACTCCTTCACCGACTGGATGCGCTTGCTCGATCTGGCGCGAAAGAGAATCATCACGGTTCCGATGGGCGAACCCGGGCTTCCGGGCAGGGTGCTGGCGTTGCGCGCGGGCTCTCCGCTGGCCTATGCGAGCTGGGACGAGCCTCGATTGCATCGGGGCGAGCAACCCATGGCCCCGGGGCAACTCTCCTACAGGGAAATGAGCCGCGTCTATCGCGCCCACCGGCTCGACCGGCGGACTCGCCTTTACGGCGTGATTGGCTCGCCCGGCGCGGCGGGCCATTCCCTCTCGCCCGTCATGCAGAACGCCGCCTTCCAGGCGCGGCGGATGAACGCCGCCTATTTGCCTTTTGCGGTTGACGATCTCGCTCGGTTCATCGAAGCGATTCCCCGATTGGGGTTGGCCGGGTTCAGTGTCACCATTCCTCACAAAGAGACGTTGGTGCGCTACCTGGACGATTGCGACCTGGTGGCGGCGCGCATCGGCGCGGTCAATACGGTGGTGGTGCGCGGCGGCGGACAGCTCTATGGATACAACACGGACTATGTCGGCGTGCTGCGGCCGCTCGAGCGCTTGATCACGCTCAAGAAGAGTCGCGTTTGCGTGCTGGGGGCCGGCGGAGCGGCTCGGGCGGTGGTCTGGGCGCTGAAATCGGCCGGAGTGGACGTGGCCATTGTGTCGCGCCGAGCCGAAAAGGCAAAGAAGCTGGCGCGCGCCGCCGGCGCTGCCGCCATTCCGCGCTCGGCCCTGCGACACCTCTTTTTTGACGCGATTGTGAACGCCACGCCGGTGGGGATGCATCCCGATGAGCGCGCCTGCCCGCTCGCGCGGCAAGAGTTGAATTGCCACGTCGTCTTCGATCTGGTCTATCAGCCCAGGGAAACAGCCCTTCTGCGGATGGCGCGCCGGGAAGGGAAGAAAATCGTCCCCGGCTGGGAGATGCTCGTCGAACAAGGCGCCGCTCAATTTGAGATCTGGACCGGCACGCGCGCTCCGGTGAAGGTGATGCGCAACGCAGTTCTCGAAGCGCTGCGCCGGGAAGAGACACGCCGATGACCCAGCCGGATTTTCCGACTTTCCGCCGGCTCGCCCGCCAGGTCCCGCAGAGCGGGATCGTTCCCGTTTATCGCGTCGTCACCGCCGACCTCCTGACGCCGGTTTCGGCTTACCTGCGGATGGCGGCCGACAGCAGCTATTCCTTTCTGCTGGAGAGCGTGGAGGGCGGCGAAACAGTGGGGCGCTTCTCCTTTATGGGCGCCCACCCCTTTCGCATTGTCCGCTACCGCAGCGGTCTCACCTCGGTCGAGGAAGGCCGCCAGCGCGGCCGGACTTCGAGCGACTTCCTGGCGGAATTACGCCGGATGGCGCAGGAGTACAAGCCGGTGCGCGTGCCCGGCTTGCCGCCGTTTTCCGCCGGGGCCGTCGGCTATCTTGCTTACGACATGGTCCGGCTCGTTGAGCGCATCCCGGAAAAGGGCCGCGACGACCTCGGGATGGACGACGCCGTACTCATGTTTTTTCTGCGCCTGCTGGCATTCGACCACGTCCAGCACCGGATCTTTATTATCCAGAACGTCCCGACGGGCGGTCCCGGCAACCTGCGAGAGAAATACGACGCGGCCGTTCAGGAGATAGACCGCGTGGAACGGAACCTCCAGTCCCGGCTTGCCGGGATTCAGCCGGGTGCTTCCGGGCGAGGAGCCAGACAACCGACTCGGCCTCGGGTGAGGTCCAATTTTGAAAAGGCCGCTTATCTGGAAGCGGTCCGCCGGTCGAAACGATACATCCGCGCGGGCGATATTTTTCAGGTGGTGCTGGCCCAACGCTTTGCCACAGCGCTCAAGGTCTCTCCCTTTTCTGTCTATCGCGGGCTGCGTGTCGTCAATCCCTCCCCCTACATGTATTTTCTCCGGCTGGGAGACGTTCACGTGCTGGGCTCATCGCCCGAGATGCTGGTGAAGGTGCAAAACGGCGAGGTCTGCTACCGGCCGATTGCCGGAACCCGGCCGCGGGGCAAAACGGAGGAAGAAGACCGGCGGCTTGAATGGGAGATGCTGGCCGACGCAAAAGAGCGCGCCGAGCATATCATGCTGGTGGACCTTGGCCGGAACGATCTTGGCCGGGTTTGCCAGTACGGCTCGATCCGGGTGGAAGACCTGATGGTGGTGGAGCGCTACTCGCACGTGATGCACCTGGTTTCGAGCCTCCGCGGCCGCCTGCGCTCGGACGTGGATTGTTTTGACGCGCTCATGGCCTGTTTTCCGGCGGGAACCGTCAGCGGCGCGCCCAAAGTCCGAGCCATGGAAATCATCGACGAGCTGGAGCCTACCCGCCGCGGCGTCTATGCCGGAGCGGTCCTCTACCTCGATTTCTCCGGGAACCTGGATTCGTGTATTGCGATTCGTACGATGGTTGTGAAAAACGGCGTTGGCTACATCCAGGCCGGCGGCGGCGTGGTGCATGATTCCAAACCCGAGCGCGAATACCAGGAGAGCGTGAATAAGGCCAAGGCCTTGTTTTCGGCAATCGAATTGGCAGGGAAACTTTAGCGGTCCTTCACGATGCTTCTGCTACTGGACAACTACGACAGCTTTACTTACAACCTCGCGCAATACCTGGGCGAGTTGGGCCAGGAGGTAGTTGTCCGCCGGAACGATCAGACGACAATCGAAGAGGTCGAGCAGCTCAAGCCCGAGCGCATCGTCGTCTCCCCCGGGCCATGCACGCCGCGGGAAGCGGGGATCAGCGTCGAGTTGATTCGGCGCTTTGCCGGGTGCGTGCCCCTCCTGGGTGTTTGCCTGGGCCATCAGGCGATCGGCTACGCCTTCGGCGGCCGCGTCGTGCGAGCGCCGGTCATCATGCACGGCAAAACGAGCGAGATTTTTCATGACGGCCGAACCATCTTTCGCGGCCTGCCCCAGAAATTCGTGGCCACCCGGTATCATTCCTTGATTGTCGAGCGCAAGAGCTTGCCCAAGGAGCTTGAGATTTCCGCGGAGACGCTCGACGGCACCATCATGGCCCTCCGCCACCGGCACTATGCCCTCGAAGGAGTCCAGTTCCATCCCGAATCGGTCCTCACTGACGCCGGCAAGAAGATTCTTCGGAATTTTCTTAAGCTTCGCGGGCGGCATGCATGAAGGCGGGAGGCAGCCCGCATCGTGTGCCCTGAACTTTCGGGATTTGCGTGAATCCGCGGCGGTCGCCCTGTTCCCTTTGGCCTCCTGCGCGGTGCTCTGCCGCAAGCAGCAAGAATAGCGCCAGCCGGGATCAGAAATTAGAAAAAAGAGATCAGAAAGCAGATGACAGGGCCTTGCAAGAGCCTGCAGTTCCCGATTTCTATTTTCTGTTTTCTGTTTTCCCTTCGTTGGTGAAGGCGATGAGCTGGTCGAGCTTCGCCCGGGCAGCGCCGGAGTCGATCGAGGCGCGCGCCACTGCCACGCCCTCGAGGAAATCTCCCGCCCGGCCGGCGGCTACCAGGGCCGCGCTGGCATTCATCAGGACAAGGTCGCGGCGCGGTCCTTTCTCCCCGCTCAGGATGGCGCGAATAATGCGCGCATTTTCGGCGGTGTCTCCGCCCCGCAGTGCTTCCCCGGGGGCGCGCCGCAGCCCGAAATCTTCCGGCTGGGTTCGAAAACTCCGGATCGTGCTGTTCGAAACCTCGCTCACCTGGGTTTCGGCGGTGATCGTCAATTCGTCCAACCCGTCGGCGCCATGGACGACAAAGGCGCGGCGGATGCCCAGGCGATTGAGGGCAGCGGCCACTAGCTCCGTCCAGGGGGCTTGCGAAACACCAATCAATTGCGCTGAGGCGTTCGCCGGGTTGGTGAGCGGCCCGAGCAGATTGAAAACAGTGCGCAGGCGAAGATCGCGACGAGCGCGTTGCGCGTGGTGCATCGCCGTATGGATGGCGGGGGCAAAGAGAAAACCGAAACCGACTTGCTCGATGGATTCCGCCGCTCGTTCGGCAGCGAGGTCGAGGCGCACCCCCAGCGCCTCCAGCACGTCAGCCGAACCGCACCGCGAGGAAATGGAACGGTTGCCGTGCTTGGCTACGCGCACGCCCGCGCCGCTCACCACCAGGGCGGCGGCGGTCGAGACGTTGAACGTCCCGGCACCGTCACCCCCCGTTCCGCAGGTGTCCACCAGGGCTTCTTCCCCCGGGCTCGCGCCGGGAAGGGAGATAGGTTTGGCGTGCGCCCGCATCGCCCTCGCCATGCCGACCAGCTCATCCACCGTCTCGCCCTTCATGCGCAGCGCCGTCAGGAAGGCTCCAATTTGCGCGTCGCTCGCCGAGCCGGAAAAGATTTCTTCCATCACCCGGCGGGATTCTTCTTCGCCGAGCGAATGTCGCTCCACCAGCCGCTCGATCGCCTGCACAATCACGCTAGCTCATCAAAGAGGAAAGTCTGCGAGCAGAGAAATCAGAAAATAGAAATTAGAAAATAGGGCGCGACCTCTTTTCTGTTTTCTCTTTTCTTTCTCAGAATGAGTCCCGCAGGGTAAATTCTTGCTTTTCTTTCTTCCTTTGCTATACTCGACGGGCTGAACGGGCCATTTTAGCACACTCACCGTCTCGATCCCGACGCCTCGGGATTCGGGACTCCGGGCGCCCCGCAAAACGTTTGCTATGAAAATCCACGAATACCAGGCCAAGGAGATATTGTCTCGCTATGGCGTGCCGATTCCGCAGGGCGAGATGATCTATACCAAGGAGGAAGCGGAAGCCGTTGCCAGGCGACTGGGCGGCACGGTGGTCGTCAAGGCGCAAATCCATGCCGGTGGCCGGGGCAAGGCCGGCGGAGTGAAACTGGCCCGAACGCCGGAAGAGGCGCGCGACATTGCCGGCCGCATGCTTGGGATGAAGCTGGTCACCGCTCAGACCGGCCCGGAAGGCCGCCAGGTTCGCCGGGTGCTCGTCGAGCAGGGATTGAACATCAAGCAAGAGCTTTACCTGGGCGTCGTGATTGACCGCGCCATCGCCCGGTCGGTCTTCATGGCGAGCGCTGCCGGCGGCGTGGAAATCGAGGAAGTGGCCCGAACCCAACCGGAAGCCATCCTCAAGGAAGCGATCGATCCAGCGTTGGGCCTGCAAAGCTATCAGGCGCGCAAGATCGCCTTTGGCCTCGGCCTCGCGCCCGAACTCGCGAGGCAAGCGGTGCCGTTCATCCAGGCAATCGCTCGCACGTTTGAAGCGACGGATGCCTCGCTCGTGGAGATCAACCCGTGCGTCGTGACGGAGGAGGGCAAAATCCTGGCGCTCGACGCCAAAATGAACTTCGACGATAACGCGCTCTACCGCCACAAGGACATCCGCGAGCTGCGCGACCTGGACGAAGAAGATGCGCTCGAGACCGAAGCGAGCAAATACGGGCTTAATTACATCAAGCTCGACGGCAACGTCGGCTGCATGGTGAACGGCGCCGGGCTGGCCATGGCCACGATGGACATCATCAAGCTGGCGGGGGGAGCGCCGGCGAATTTCCTCGACGTGGGCGGCGGGGCTTCCGCCGAACAGGTGAAGCACGCCTTCCAGATTCTGATGGCTGATCCTAATGTCCGCGGTGTCTTTATCAACATCTTTGGCGGAATCCTGCGTTGCGATGTTCTGGCCACCGGCGTGGTCGAGGCAGCGCGAGAGCTTCAGGTAAAAGTTCCCATCGTGGTTCGGATGGAGGGAACCAACGTCGAAAAGGGTCAGGAAATCCTGCGAACTTCGGGTCTAAATTTCACCGTTGCCACGGGAATGAAAGACGGAGCGGAAAAAGTTGTGCGCCTGGCCGGGGGTGCCCGGTGAGCGTTCTCGTGGATGAAACAACACGCGTGATTATTCAAGGTCTGACCGGCCGCGAAGGATCGTTCCATGCCGAGCAAATGATTGCCTATGGAACGAAGGTTGTCGCCGGAGTTACGCCGGGCAAGGGCGGGACCAAGCACCTGGATGTCCCTGTTTTTGACACAGTCGCCAAGGCAGCGCGCGAGACCGGCGCGAATGCTTCGGTGATCTTTGTTCCGCCGGCTTATGCGGCTGATGCGGTGCTCGAAGCGGCTGATGCTGGGCTCGATGTGGTCGTTTGCGTGACGGAAGGCATACCGACCCTGGATATGATTCGCGTCTGGCGCGTGCTCGAAGGCCGCAAGACGCGGCTTATCGGGCCGAACTGCCCTGGGATCATCTCGCCCGGCAAGTGCAAGATGGGGATCATGCCCGGGTTCATTCACCGGCCAGGAAACGTCGGCGTGGTGAGCCGCTCGGGGACGCTGACCTATGAGGCGGTGGCGCAGTTGACGGCGCTCGGCATCGGGCAGTCCACCTGCATCGGCATTGGCGGCGACCCGATCGTCGGAACCACCTTTGTGGATGCCGTGCGGCTGTTCCACGAAGACCCCGAAACCAGCGCCATCGTGCTGATCGGCGAAATCGGCGGGAACGCCGAAGAGCAGGCGGCGGAATTCATCCGGGCGAGCGTGAAAAAGTCCGTGATCGCATTTGTGGCGGGCCAGACCGCTCCGCCCGGACGCCGCATGGGACATGCCGGGGCTATCATCTCGGGCGGCCGCGGAACTGCGGCCGAGAAAATGGCTGCGCTCAAGGCGGCGGGCATTTGCGTTGTGGCCAGCCCGGCTGAGGTCGGGGCAACGGTGGCTGAAATGTTGAAAAAGGAAGTAGGGAAGTCGGAAGTCAGAGGTCAGAAATAGGAACTTGGGGCATACGTTGCCTATTCGAACGTATCGCGACCTCGAAGTTTTCCAGGAAGCGTACTCGGCGGCCCTGAAAGTTTCTCGATTGACGAAGAGCTTTCCGCAGTTTGAGCAGTTGGAAATCGGCAGGCAGTTACGCAAAGCAGTGCGGTCTGTTCCCGCTAACATTGTCGAAGGATGGGCCAAGCGGGCATCCGCTTCCGAATTCAAGCGGTATTTGCAGGTGGCCATTGGCTCGTGCGCTGAAACGCGCATGTGGTTGGAGATGAGTAAGGACGAAGGCTATCTTTGCGAGAAAGACTACGCGGAACTAAACCTGCTGTATGAGCGTATTGGAGCGAGGCTAGCTCGTCTCTGGAAACAATGGACGAGCTATCCCCGGTAGGAAGATTTTTCCGATTTCGTCACTTCCTACTTCCGACTTCCTACTTCGATGACGTAAAAGGGGTGAGACCTGAATGCTGGTTGAGCGGACGTTGGCGATTGTAAAGCCGGATGCGGTCCGCAAGAAGCTCGTCGGTGAGATCATCAGCCGGCTGGAACGAGCCGGCTTCACCATTGTTGCCATGAAGATGGTTCATCTCACCAAGGCGGAAGCCGAAGGTTTCTACGCTGTCCACCGCGGCAAAGGATTCTTTCCGAGCCTGACGGAATTCATGAGCTCGGGCGAGTGCGTGCCGATGATCCTCGAAGCGGAAAACGCCATCAACAAACTGCGCGACTTGATGGGCGCGACCGATCCCGCCCAAGCTGCCCCAGGCACCATTCGCAAGAAATTCGCCGACTCCATCGGTGAAAATATCATTCACGGCTCCGACGGGCCGGAAACCGCCGCGTTTGAAATCGGATATTTCTTCTCCGGCCAGCAACTGCTCTAATTCTTAGCCGGGCGCCTATGCCGGCGTTGATGTCGTTCTGAGACCCGACTTTGTCGGAGCTCAGCATGAGAGTTCCGCCGGAAGACAGCAGGATGCGGTTGCATTGCTTCGAGCCGCTTGCTGCCTCCATGTCAGGTAGAATGATGCCCCATGGAACTCTTGCGTGCCCTCGGCAAAACGGTTTTCTGGTTCGGGCTGTTGTTTGTTGCCATTGGCGTATTGCTGATGGCGGCACCCAAGCTGCCGCTTGGCCGGCTGGGCCGCTTGCCCGGCGACATCGTTGTCCAGCGGAAGAATTTCACCGTCTATCTTCCCCTGGCAACCTCGCTCCTCCTGAGCGTTGCCCTGACACTTTTGTTTTGGGTCTTGTCCCTGTTTAGCGGCAAGAAATGAGCCAGTATTCGCTCAACCTCAACCTGGCACCCTCGCGGAAAATCTATTCCGTGAGCGAGCTGAATGCTCGCATTCGAGATCTCCTCGAATCGGAGTTCCAGGACATCTGGGTCGAAGGCGAGATTTCCAATTTTCGGGCGGCGCCGTCGGGTCACTATTACTTCAGCCTGAAAGACGAGCGCGCGCAAATCAAGTGCGTCTGCTTCAAAAACAATGTCCGCTATCTGCGTTTTCGGCCCGAAGACGGCTTGCAAGTCACCGCCCGCGGGCAGGTGAGCATCTACGAGGCGCGCGGCGAGTATCAGCTCTACGTCGAATATCTCGAGCCCGTCGGTTATGGCGCGCTGCAGTTGGCTTTTGAACAGCTCAAGGCACAGCTTGCCGAAGAAGGGCTGTTTGACCCGGCGCGCAAGAAGCCGCTGCCCAGGCTGCCGCGGAGAATCGGCCTGATCACTTCGCCGCGCGGCGCGGTTATTCAGGACATGATTCAAATCCTGGAGCGACGTTTTTCGAACATGCCGCTGCTGCTCTACCCGGTGAGCGTGCAAGGCGAGGGGTCAGCCGGCGAGATCGCGGGAGCGCTCGGGTATTTCAACCGCAGCCGCGAGGTGGACGTCATCATCCTCGCCCGCGGCGGCGGCTCGATCGAAGACCTCTGGTCGTTCAACGAGGAGAAAGTTGCCCGGGCCATCTACGCCTCAAAGATTCCGGTCATTGCGGCGGTTGGCCACGAGACCGACTTTACGATTGCCGACTTTGTCGCCGACGTGCGCGCACCGACGCCGTCGGCGGCCGCTGAGCTGGTGGTGGAAAGCAAGGAACAACTTCGGGCGGAAATCGCCGGCCTTGAGAAAAGCCTGCTGGCGGCGACGCGCCATCGCTTGCTCGAGTGGCGCCAGCAAGTCCAGGCCCTGGCCACCCACCGGGGATTTCGCCTGCTCGAAACCTTCGTCCGCGATTCAAGCCAGCGGTTCGATGATCTGTTGGCGCGGCTCAGCGCTTCCCTGGTGGAACGCGTGCGCGATGAACGACAGCGCCTGGAGGTAGCCGGGGCGCGGCTCGCCGCCTTTGACTGGCGCGGCTGGCTGGAACGGCTTCACCTGCGGCTGGAGCGGCGGCGCAACGATGTCATTCGCTTCACAGAGGTCCGACTGTTGCGCGTGCGGCGGGAGCTGGAAACGGCGCAAATGGCTCTTGACGAGCGGAACCCGCTGCGCATCCTCGAACGCGGCTATGCTGTCTGCTACGATGCTACCGGCAACGTCGTGCGCGCGTCGGCCGACGTGACGCTGGGATCGGAAATTTCCGTTCGGCTCGCTCGGGGTAAATTAGGCGCCCGTGTCGAACGCAAAGAATAACCGGTAGCCACCATCCCCGCCCTGACCAATCGGGGCTCGCGCGGGAGGACAACATGG
>DATBWB010000190.1 GCA_036514995.1 Candidatus Acidiferrales bacterium | reverse complement strand
TGTTACGGGCCGAATTGTTTGGAGGTGTAAGGCTGGAATAAATGGCGGGCCGCCGACGGAGAAAACGGGCTACGCTGGCAGAGGCGCAACCCGTGAGGAGAAAGGGCGGTCGCTCTTCAGTCGTGGTCAATCTCTGCGATGGCCTTGCGCAGGGTGCTCTCATCCAAGACCTGTTTCTGGTCGATCAAGCCCGCCATGAGGGCGGTGGTGCACACTTGATTGATGCGGCGAGGAATGCCTTTGGTGTACTCGAAGACGCGCTGCAGGGCGTCGTCGGTAAAGAGGGTGCCCGCTTTGTAGCCGGCGACCTGCGCCTGATGCTTGACGTAGCCGATGGTCTCCTGCAAATCGAGCGGGCCGAGGTGATAGCGAACCGTGAGGCGCTGGTTGAACGCTTCATGAACGGTAAGATGGAGGGTGCGCCGGAGATCAGGATGGCCGACCAGCACCACGGTGGCGAGGGACTGACTGTCCATCTTGTCACTGAACAGCAAGCGTAACTGTTCGAACATGGGCTGGGTCAGCAGATGCGCCTCGTCGAGGACAATGACGGGTGCACGATGCTTGTTCGAGCTGAGGTCATCCAAGGCGGAGCGGATGCGCGCGACGAGGCGCGGCTTGCTGAAAGGGGGTTCGACGCCGAGTTGGAGCAAGAGGTCGCGATACAAACCCGTGATGCCCGTGGTCGGATTAGCCAGATACACAACGAGATAACGATTGAAGTCGAGGTTGGCGGCGAAGACGCGCACGGCGGTGGACTTGCCGGAGCCGATCTCACCCGTGACGAGACCGAAGCCGCGCTCGCGGACGAGATAGGCCAGGCGTGCGCCGAGTTCCTTCTGAGCGGCGGTGGGGAACAAGTCTTTGGTGGCGATGGTGCGCGAAAAGGGCAAGCTGGAGAAGCCGTAGAATTCTTGGAACATGTCAGGCCTCCGGCGCGTCCGCGGTCGGGTCGGTGGGTGTGTCCACCTCGGGTAAGGGCAACTGGGTGAACTGGAGCGGGCCGAGTTCGCGCTGCTGTTGAGTCCGATACTCTTCGCGCAGTGCGGCCAGGTAGTCGAGCGAGGATTTCGGTCTGGGCGGGTCGGGCGGTTCCGTCGCGAGCCGTTGGACAGCGAGGTGGCGCTGGCGATTCTGAACAATGACCGTCGCCAGGCCGAGGCGAGTGCCGTCGAGGTAGAGTTCAATCTGCGCGAGGTCAAACGGATCGAAGCGGAGTTCAAGGATGCGTCCCGCCAGATGCGGCTCGACCTGGTAGCGATTGCCTTGGAGCGAGAGCAGGGCATCGCGACGGACCTTACGCTTCTCGCGCCAGAGGAACGCGCGGCGCACGGTTTCAGGATCGGCGTGGCGCACCTGGTCGAGGCCCGCCGTGTAGCGTGCCCACGGAGTTTGTTTCGTCTCGCTGTGCTCGTGTTGATGATAGACACACTCCAGCCAGGCCCACAGCGATTCGTTGAGGTCGGTCAGCGTCGTGAGATGCGAGGCTTCGACTTCCGGTAGGAACTGAGCGCGGAGGGTTTCGAAAAAACGCTCCTGTTTTCCCTTCGCTTCGGGCGAATAGGGGGCGGTTTGGATACGTTGAATGCCGAGCGTGGCGCAGGCGGCATTGAACTGCGTGGACGAATAGACCTGACCGTTGTCCACGTAGACGGCGTAGGGCACGCCGCGGCGCAACAGCGCCACCTTGAGCACGCGTTCCATCCGAGGCAAGGCTTCGTCGAAGAAGAATTCGGCGTAGGGCACCAGCCGGCTGTGGTCGTCGATGAAGCAGAACAAGTGCGTGCGGCGCTTGCCTGCCCCCGCTCGACGGGGGTTGCCGGGCGCGTAGGGGTCGGGCAGCCAGGGGCCGACCATGGCGTCGCCCTGCCACAGCGCGTTGACGTGGTCACGCTCAAAGCGTCGGTAGGTCTTGCCCGTGTGAGCTAACACGCGCCGGGTTTTGCCACGCCGGCGCAAGTGCGTGGTTAGCGTGTGGACATTGACTGAGCGCGGCAAGCTCTCGTCCCGCTGAAGGATGTCCACGATCGTCTGCGTGGTGCGTGCAGGCTGTTCTTCGCGCAACGCAATGGCTTGGTCGAGCACCTCGGGTGGGAAGGCGCGTGGGGCGCCGGCATCCGCGCGGGGGCCGGGGCGCAGCGCCTCGAAGCCTTGCTCGCGATACGTCTTGAGGTAGCGGCGCAGCGTCGTGACACTCACGTGCGTGCGGGTCGAACCTGGAATGCGGTACGAGCGCGAAGCAATCTCGCGCAAGAGGCGCTCCTGTTGACCGGAGTCGGGCGGGGTGTGGACGAGTGGGGCGATGAGGCCATACCGGAACAACGCGATTTCGGTGTTCAGGTCGTGCGGATCAGTTTCGGATGAGCTGGTCGGTGACATGTGGACTGCTCCTGTCGTGATTGGGGTGTGCGCCACCAACATATCACGTCCCAGCGGCAGGGAACAGTCTGCAAAGTGTGTGGGTTAGATCAACCGCGCTAAGCCTTGGCCGAAGCCCCAGTGCCACAAGAAGCGCAACCGATCAGCCAGGCCGTAGTCCGCCAGTTCCGCCCAGCGTGTCTTGGCCCAGGCCAGCAGGTGCAGCGCCGCGTGCAGCAATGCCTGCGGCATCTCGCGCGGGCCGGCCGCTTCGCCCAGCGGGTCGAGTCCCGGCGCCGCCGCGTCATACTGCGCCAGGGTCTGCTGCACCGCCGCCCACCACACCGGCGCATGTTCGGCAAACGATCGACACCAGCGCCGGATCGTGCGCGCCGAGGGCGCTCCGTGTGGCGCGGACTGCCGCGCGACCTGAGCCCACGACGCCCCGACTTCGTAGCGCGCGACGACGACCGACTGAATGATGACCAGCAGATAGTGGCGGAAGCGGAGCAGAAAACTGGGCAGCAGCGAGAGGGTACGGTGGCACACGGTGCAATACCAGCGCTTGATGCGGATACGGTAGACGCGTTCCAGGTCGAGGGGTTTGCGCCAGTAGAAGCCGTGCCCGATGAGCGCCGCGACCGCCTGACACTGCGGGCACTGCGCCGGACGGGGGAAGCTCAGTCGCTCGCCACACGCCAGATACTCTTGGACAGTCCGTCCGAAGTCAGTTACAATCACCATGTGGTGAAGCCCGACCCAAAGGATGTGCCGCCAAGCAGTGTCTTTGGGCCGGGCTGTTCCTTTCTCTAGGATGGAGAGCACAGCATACACGATTCCAGAGTATACGAAAAGGCCATCGCAAATGGATGGCCTGATGAAGGACGGTGAAGACTCCGGCCAATCTATTCAGCCGAAACAGGCTTGATCGCTGTCAAATAAAGCGGACGGGGACAGGACAAGATGACCAAGTTTGGACTGCTGAAGAGATCACAACACGTTACGGTCTACCAGGCCCACTTGCCAACTTCTATCATGAACAAGCAGGTTTTTTCAAATTATGCCGAGCCATCCGCAATAGAGTATCGCATCATGGGCAACCTGTCTCTACCAGCCCCATTTTCCGCCTGGAGTATGGCTTTGCTGTTGATGTGACTGAGCGTCCTTTTTCAGAATTCGAGTGCTGGTCAGCCAGTTCGTTGCACAACAACAAATTGGGAAGTGTTCGCGCTTTAATAGCCCACATCGCAAATCGAGCAATCGACGCCACAACAGCCTACGCAGCTACTCTGGAATCCTGTATCGCATTGCCCACACCCATCGCTTCC
>DATBWB010000189.1 GCA_036514995.1 Candidatus Acidiferrales bacterium | reverse complement strand
CTCGCCTCGTAACGGGCGAAGAAAATCACCCGCCGTGCTTTCTCGGTGTAGCGCTCAAACATCGGTCTCGGTCCCCGCCCCGATGCCATCGGGGCCCGCGTCCATGGGCTCAAGTTTCCCGTGGTGCAACCGAAGCACCCGCTCGCATCGCCGCGCAAGCGAGAGGTTGTGAGTCGCCAGGATCGAGGTCAAACGATGCCCCCGATGCATCCGCTCAATCAGCCGAAAGACCGCCTCGGCGTTCTCCTCGTCCAGGTCGCCGGTGGGTTCATCGGCCAGGAGCAACTTGGGTTCACCGATCAACGCCCGTGCCACCGCCACCCGCTGCTGCTCGCCGCCGGAAAGTTCCCCGGCCAAATGGTCGGCTCGCTCGGCCAATCCCACCTCGCCCAGCCATCGCCGGGCCGCCTCAGCCGCCCTGGCCGAGGATGCGCCGCGGACCAGCAACGGCATCATCACGTTTTCCGATGCCGTGAGGTCCGCCAGCAGGTGATGCAACTGCCATATAAAACCGATCTCGCGATTTCGAAAAGCGGCGACTTCTTCCCGTGTCCGAGACGAAAGCAGTTGCGAATCGAAGTATATACTACCGCTTGTCGGCCTGTCTAGCGCGGCCAGCACATGCAACAGGGTGCTTTTTCCGGCACCTGACGGCCCCACAATCGCCACCATCTCGCCCGCCTTCACCTTCAGCTCTAATTCGCGCAGCACGATCAGTTCCACGCTGCCCGAGCGAAAGCTCTTTGTTATTTCACTCGCCCGCAGCAACTCATTCATAAGATGCTCGCCAGGGACAGAAGTTTGCGCATCCTTGCTATTCTTTTTCCGAGCCTGCTTCGGCCCCCCCTGGGCATGGTACTTTCGTCCTGCAACTACTGATAACGCAGAATTTCTACCGGCAGGATGGCGGTGGCCGAGCGGGCCGGGTACAACGTGGCCGCCCAGCTAATCACCCCCGCCGCCAACGTGATCCAGATTCCGTCCGTGAGCTGGGCTTGAAAGGGGACGTAGCTGATCGCATAGATTTCAGGATCGAGTGGGATGAGCCGAAAGTGGTCGCAGAGCCAGCTCAACCCGTTGCCGGCGGCAAGCCCGAGGAATGTCCCCAGCAGCCCGACCGCCAGCCCTTGGCTGACAAAGACGCGCGAAATTTGCGCCGCCCTGGCGCCCAGTGCCACCAGCACGGCGATGTCGCGCGCCTTTTGATTGACCGTCATCACCAGCAGAACAAAAATATTGAGGCCGGCGACGAATACAATGAGTCCGATAAACAGCGCCGTCACCAGCTTTTCCAGGCGCAGCGCACGAAACAGAGCTTTGTTCTGCTCCATCCAGTTGGTCGCCGTGAAACCTTCCCCGGCCGCGCGAACGATTTCCCCGCCGATGCGGTCAGCCAGGTTCAGATCATCCAGACGAAACTCCAGGATCGAGGCGACATCGCCCAACCCGAGCAAGGCCTGAACGGAGCGGAGGTCGCCAAAGGCCCAGGCCGAGTCATAGTCATAAAAACCGGAGTCGAAAATGCCAGCGACCCGGTAGCGTTTGGTGCGCGGCACAATGCCGAACGGTGTCAGATGGCCCTGGGGGGAGGTAATCGTCAGCCCATCGCCCGCCGCCACGTTCAGCTCGCGCGCCAGAACCTTCCCGAGCAGCAGCCCTTCCGCCCGATTTTCGTCGGGGCCGAGCGACTGGAGGGCGCTGGCCGGCACCGATCGCAGAATGTCTCCAATCCGCTTCTCCGACTCGGGTTCAATTCCCTTTAGCACGACTCCTTTGGCTCGCGAACCGCTCGCCATGAGCACTGTTTCGTAAATCGCCGGCGCGACTGCCCGGACGTGCGGCCAGCGGCCCAACCTTTCCGCAAGCGCGCGATAGTCGCGAATCCCATCGCCAGCCGTGCGGACAAGGCTTACGTGAGCCGTAGCTCCCAGCAACCCTTCCTGAATCACCTGCCGGAAACCACTGTTCATGCCGAGCGCCAGCACCAGCGAAGCCACCCCGGCGGCCACTCCAAAGATAGCCAGCCCCGTGATCAGCCGGAGTACGCCCGGTTTGTGTTTGGCCCGCAGAAAGCGGAAAGCCAGGAAAGTGGAAAACGTCATGGAGTTTTTACGATGCCCCGGAGCGGCTTGTCGTCCCGCCTTGGGCGGGGTCGGGATCGGCCGCTTCCTTTCCGGCGGATTTACCCGATTCCGGCCGCAGGAGAGGAAAAAGGATCACTTCGCGGATGGAGTGCGAGTCGGTCAAGAGCATGGCGAGGCGATCCACGCCAATGCCCTCGCCACCGGTGGGCGGCATGCCGTAGCCGAGCGCCCGAAGATAATCTTCATCAATGCGCTCGCCCACCGCCTCCGCCAGAGCCCGATCCCGCAACTGTTCTTCAAACCGCTGGCGCTGTTCCACGGGGTTGTTGAGCTCGCTGAACGCATTACCCAGCTCCAGTCCGCCGGCGAAAACTTCAAAACGTTCGGCCACAGCCGGATCGTCATCGCGCCGTTTTGCCAGGGGCGAGACTTCCGCCGGAAAATCATAAACCAGCGTGGGAGAGATGAGTTGCGCTGCGGCGACTGCCTCGAAGAGGGCCACTGTCAAAACTCCTTCCGAGAGGCTGGCTGAATGGTCAACCGGGTTGAGCTGCCGGGCGGCGGCCCATTGGTTGTACCGGGCCGCCCACCGGCGCAAAGCCGCCGCTTCGGCAAGCTCAGCGGCCGTTGGCTTCGTCTCCTCCGGCCAATAGCAGGCAATCGCCTCGCGCAGGGAGAGTCGCTGCCACTTGTCGAAGCAAACCTCCTTGCCTTCGTACGTCACGGTCGTTGTCCCGCAGACCTGCTTCACCACTTGCGTCAACATCTCCTCGGTGAGCGCCATCATGTCTTCGCAGTCCGCATAAGCCTGGTAGAACTCGAGCATCGTAAATTCGGGGTTGTGTTGGGTGGAGATGCCCTCGTTGCGAAAGTTGCGGTTGATTTCATAGACGCGGTCGAGGCCGCCGACAACGAGCCGCTTGAGATAGAGCTCCGGGGCAATGCGAAGGTAGAGGTTCAAGTCGAGCGCCTGATGATGGGTGCGAAAGGGCCGGGCGACCGCCCCGCCCGGCTGAGGCTGCATCATCGGCGTCTCCACCTCGACGTAGCCTCGCGCCTCTAGGAACTCTCGCAGCGCCCGGATGATCTGGCTCCGGCGCAAAAAAACCTCGCGCACCCGCTGGTTGACGATCAGGTCGAGGTACCGCTGCCGGTGGCGAATTTCCACGTCGGCGAGTCCATGCCACTTCTCCGGCAGCGGCAGGAGCGCCTTGGCCAGCAGCGTCAACCGGTCCACGTGCACCGTCAATTCACCCGTGCGGGTGCGAAAGAGATACCCTTCCGCGCCGATCACGTCGCCCAAGTCGAGCAGTTGAAAAAGCTGAAACATTTTCTCGCCCACCGCATCGAGCCGGACGTAGATCTGGAGCTTCTTCCCTTGCCCCAGAAGATGCGCGAACCCGGCTTTGCCGTGCAACCGATAGGTCACGATGCGGCCGCAGACCTTCACCGTCGGGTGTTCGGCTTCGAGTTGCTGGCCGGAGTGCGAGGAGTATCGAGCCAGGATTTGCTCAATTGTGTGCGTGAAGCCAAAGCGGTGAGGGTAGGGATCAAAACCAAGCGCTTCGATCTGACTCAGTTTTCTTTCGCGCTGCTGGATCTGGTCGAGCGCCTCGCTGGCCAAGCGATACTTCCTTTCCGCTGCTGCTCTGCCGGAATGCGATGCGGGAATAAAAGAAACCGATTATATCGGCCGCTTGGAAAGGGCGTCAAGGAGAGCGGTCGTAGTAATACCCCCAAGGCCACCGGCTCTCTCGGCTGCCGATGTGCCCCGCGCGCTCGAAGCTTGCCAGCAAAAGATGTGCCTCCCGCGCTCGGAGCTTGCCAGCAAAAGGTTTTTGCGGCATTGTCTGACCTGCTTCAGAGAAGATGGGGGCCTCCTTCTCTATGCGAGATGTAGGGACTCTGTGCAAGATGTAGGGGCAAGCTTCAGCTTGCCCTCTCTTCAGCTTGCCCTCTCGCCTTCGGGCGGTCTACATCAAGGGCTCGGTGGAAGGCCCCTACATCAAGAAGCCCTTTTAACATGACCTCGGTCAAACAAGCGCCTGGCTGGCCTTTTCGTGACCTGCACGACTTCCTTCGGGCACTCGAAGCCCTTGGGGAACTCAAGCGGGTGAAGGTCGAGGTGGATCCCGTTCTGGAAGTTACCGAGATCGTTCAGCGGGTGATGAAAGAAGAAGGGCCAGCCCTGCTCTTTGAGCGGCCAAAAGGAGCCAGGTTTCCGCTCGCCATCAACCTTTTTGGTTCCATGTCGCGGATCGAGCTTGCCCTGGGACGACACCCGCAGGAGATCGGCGAGGAGCTTGTCGAAACGTTTGACCGCCTGAATCCGCCGTCGCTCAAAGGACTCTGGGCATCGCGGCGGGTGCTTTGGCGCGGGTTGGCGATGCGGCCCAAGCAAGTCGCTCGTGCGCCCGTCCAGGAAGTGGCCGAGGAGCCGGACCTCGATGCGCTCCCGATTCTCCAGTGCTGGCCCGGCGATGCCGGGCGCTTCATCACTTTCGGAATGGTCTTGACGGAACATCCCAAAAGCAAACGCCGCAACCTGGGTATTTACCGCCTTCACGTTTACGACAAAAACAAAACAGGAATGCACTGGCAAAGCATGAAAGGCGGTCGAGGACACTACTACGAGGCAGAGCGGCAGGGTAAGGCATTACAGGCGGCCGTGGTTCTGGGAGGAGACCCCATCCTGATGTTGTCTTCCGTCTTGCCTTTGCCCGAAGATTTCGACGAGATTGGATTCTCCGGTTGGCTGCGGGGCAGCGCTACCCCGATGGCTCGGGCGCAAACCATCGCTATGCGGATCCCGGCAAGCGCCGAGTTCATCCTTGAAGGCGAGGTTCCGCCGGGCGAGCGCCGAATGGAAGGCCCGTTCGGCGACCATTTTGGCCACTATAGCGACGCCGCTGAGTTTCCCGTGTTCCACTTGAAGCGCGTCACGCGCCGCCGCCATGCCATCTATCCGGCACAGGTCGTCGGCAAACCGCCGCAAGAGGATAAATTTCTCGGCCAGGCAGCGGGCGAGATGATCGGCCCGCTCGTCCGGGTGATTGCGCCCAACGTGGTGAACACTTGCGCTTACGTGGGCGCGGGTTTTCACAATCTTCTCGGCGTCTCGCTGCGCGAACGTCATCCGAAAGAAGTGCTGAAAACCGCTTTTTCCCTGCTCGGGCTGGGACAGCTTTCCCTCACCAAGGTGATGATCCTGGTCAGGGAGGATGTAGAACCGGGCCATTTCGACAGATTATTGCGGGAGTTGTGGTTTCGGTTCGAGCCCGAAGAGCGCATGTTGATCCTGCCCGTGGCGCCGCTTGACACCTTGGACTTCACCTCCTTCAAGCTGCACGTGGGCAGCAAACTCATCCTCGACGCCACCGGCGCACCGCTCACAAGCGCGGAACCGCCGCGGGAAGTAGCCGACCCGCGGTCGTTCGACCAGCGCATTTCCGCTTATCGGCTGCTCGCCGGAGGGTTCCTGGTTGTCGTTGTCGAAAAGGAGGCGCGGGATGTGCTGGCGCGGCTGCTCCCATGGGAATCTCTGGGACCCATCCGATTCGTGGTGGCGGTCAGCCCGGATGTGAATCTCAGCGACGAGGAGAACCTCCTCTGGGGCATTTTCACGCGCTTCGATCCCGCCCGCGACATGCTTTTCCAGGAACAAAGTTTCCTGGGAGCGCGCCCGGTCTATCGCGGCCGCATTGCCATTGACGCCACCTGGAAGGCGGGCTACCCGCTTCCGCTCGAGATGGAGGAGAGCATCCGACGCAAAGTGGATTCTCGTTGGGGGGAATATTGGAAATGAGTTCAGGGCTGCCTTTCCCTGGGCCTGGTCTTGGATGACGAGGGTGGGTGGCGTCAGGTAAGATAGGCCCGATAACATTGTTGTTAGAAACGACTTCGAACAGCACCGGCCGCCGGCAACCCCAGTCCAGTAACCCATGCCTAACCCTGGGGTTGGCGGGAAGGGGCGGGTTTCGCCCCAAGGGCACAGGATTTTCTGCCGACGGAAGCGCCAAGTACTTTCTTGCCGCCTGGCGCCCGCCCCAGGCGGCGAGAGACAACTACTTCAACGGGATACGCATCTATGGGAGGGAGTATGGATGCGTCCCGATGAGGCTTGATTGAGCCCTTCGAGACGAGCTCCATCGGCGGGACTGGCTGAGGCCGAAGCGATTGCTCGGGCGCAGCGCGGAGACGCAGCCGCTTTCGAGCAACTCTATCGGTTGCACAAGCGCCGCGTCTATTCCCTCTGCCTGCGCATGACCAGCAACACGGCCGAAGCCGAGGACTTGACGCAGGAAGCGTTCCTGCAACTGTTCCGCAAGATTGCGACGTTCCGTGGAGAATCGGCATTCTCCACCTGGCTGCATCGGCTCTCGGTGAACGTTGTGCTGATGCACTTCCGCCGGAAAAGCCTGCCGGTCACCTCACTCGAAGAGGCTAGCGAGCCGGACGAGGAGGGAGGACCGAGAAAGGATTTCGGCGGTCCGGACAACCTGCTGGCAGGCTCGGTCGATCGCGTGAATTTGGAGCGCGCGATCGAACGGCTGCCGCGGGGCTACCGCATGGTTTTTCTCCTCCACGATGTGGAGGGCTATGAGCATAACGAGATTGCCGAAATGCTCGGCTGTTCGGTCGGCAACTCGAAGTCGCAACTTCACAAGGCGCGGCTGAAGATGCGCGGATTGCTCCAGGAACAACGTGCCGCGCGTTATAAGGAGGAGGGCCCGGCGAACTCTTCTTCACGCCGTTAACCGGCCCCGAACGATCCATGGAAGCCGACTGCCGGAATTTGCGTCGCGAGTTGGGCGCGTATCTCGAGGGGGAAGCCAGCCCCGAACTGCTGGCTCACCTCGAGCATTGTCGCCATTGTCAGAACCTGGTCGAGGAATTGCGTTCCATCGAGCGAGCCGCTCCCCAGATTGCCGAAACCTATGAACCCCGGCCAGCCCTGTGGAAGCAGATTGAAAACGCTGTCTATGCCGAGGGGCTGGTGCGGGAGAGACCGTTCTCTGGCTGGTTTCGCGACCTCGTTCGAGAGTGGTTGCCGCTGCCCGCGCCAGCGCTTGCCGCAGCTTACCTTGTTGTGCTTTTGATCGCCGGTGTGGTCATCACCTTCCGCACCGCCACACCACCGCTCCCGGCACAACGGGCAGTCAGCCCCGCGCCGCCGGTGGATATTGCCGCTGAATTGACCAGCGCCGAACAGACGATGCTGGCCGAGATGGAAAGGTTGAATCCCGGCGCCTCCCCTATCTACCGCAACAATCTGGCAACTGTGAACTACTATATTGATCTCTGTCAGCGCACGCTCGATCAAGATCCGGGAAATCCGGACGTGCGCCACTCCCTGGACCAGGCGTATACTCAGAAGGCTGATCTCTTGAGCGCCATGCTTGACCCGGATGAAATGAGGTCAAGGTAGTGAGCGAATGGATGCCAAGTTGGGCCGGCGCCCGCCGCTTCTCGCGCCTGCTTCCCGGCGTATTGATTCTTGCTGCCTTTCCCCTTTACGCCGAGCATTTCGATCGCCTCTTCTCGGTAGGCGGTTATCCCCTGTTGAGCCTCCGCCAAATCTCGGGTGACGTGGTGGTGCGAGCCTGGAACCGCCCGGAGATCCGCGTCCTTGCTTCGGTAAAAGGCAGCCATGTGGTGGCCGATGCCACCCAGCAGGGCAGCCGCGTGGAAGTAGTCTCCGAGGTCGTCGGCCAGCACGATGAGTCCAAAGAAGTGGTGCACTACGAAATCTATGTTCCCGCCGAGAGCGAACTTCAGCTCCATTCTCACGACGGGCTGGTGCGGGTGGAGTATGTCCGCGGGGACGTCGCCATAGAAACGCGCACGGCCAATGTGGAATTAAAAGAAGTGGCCGGCCACATCAACGTGAAGACGGCTGCCGGTTCCTTGCTCGCCGACCGCTGCTCCGGGCGCATGGAAGTGCGCTCGACTTCCGGCGACCTCAAGTTCACCGAGCCCGCTCTTGCCAAGCTGACCGCCTACACCACCGACGGCGACATCGCTTATGAAGGAGACTTCCAGCCGGGTGGCATGTACAACCTTTCCAACCATGCCGGAACCATCGAATTGCGCATCCCCAAACAAGCCTCGTTCGATCTCCAGGCGAGTTCCATCCAGGGTCAGGTTACGGGGGACGTCCCCGCTGTGCCCCTGGCCAAGACCTGGCAATCCCCAACCGCATCCCCGCAGCGGCTTGCCGGGCGCTACCTCACCGGTGACGCCAGCGTGCGGCTCTCCTCCTTTAGTGGTACAATCCGCATCCGCTGGAAGTAGTTTTTCGGTCGGTCGTTTCTTTCGGGCATGACGGCATCCACCCACCTTGCTTTTCGTCGCCTCCTTTTCCTTCTTGGCTTCATGGGATGCGGGAAGACCACCGTTGGCCGGGCGCTCGCCCGCCGGCTGGGATGGCAATTCGTGGACCTGGATGAATTGATTGAAGCCCGCGCCGGCCGCCCGATCGTTCAGATTTTTGCCGACGAAGGCGAACCAACCTTTCGCCGCATCGAGCATGAGCTCCTGGCGGAAACTCTTGCCGCTTCCGCCGACCACTTGCCCCGCGTAGTTGCCCTGGGCGGGGGAACCTTTGCCCAGATTCAAAATTTCGAACTTATCCGGACGGAAGGGGGCCTGACCATCTGGCTGCGTTGCCCCGTCGAAGAGCTGCGCCGAAGGTGCCGCGGCATCACCAACCGGCCCCTTTTTTGCGATGCCGCCAGCTTCCAGGAGCTCTACCGGCGGCGGCTGCCCTATTACGAGAAAGCGGACATTGTGATAGATTCCGGGGGACTCAAACCTGCCGATGTGGTAAAAAAGGTCCTCGCTCTCGGTTTTTTTCGCTGAAAGGGTTAGGAACAGCTTGAGGGCAGCTCTTTCCAGTCAAAAGCGTTTCCTGGCGACGGTGGCGTGTCTTTGCCTGATGGTTCCGGTTGCCCGAGCTGCTGCTCCGGACACGCGCCAGGGCGCTCCGTCCGAGACAGCGCTCCCCGGCGCCGAACAAGGGGTCTTTCGGGTCTATGCCGACGGAAAAGAGATTGGCACGGAAACCTTTCGCATTGTCCGCGACGGGGCCGATTGGATCGCGGAAGGACGAGTGGCTCTCGACTCAGCCGACGGCAAAGTGCAGCAGGCCACCAAGCTGCTCCTGACCTCGGACGGCGGCTTGCGCTCTTACTCCTGGGAACAGTCGAGCCCGAAAAAGGCTTCAGCCAACGTGGCCTACCAGGACGGAAAAGCAGTGATCGAGTACAAGCTGGACAGAGGTTCCGACCGGGCTGAATACTCTTTCGGGACTCCCCAGGTCGCCATCCTGGACAACAACGTCTTCCATCACTTCATCTTCTTGATCCGCCACTACGATTTTGCCAAATCAGGCTCGCAGCAAATTCCCATCTTTGTTCCCCAGGACGTCACCCCCGGCACCATCGCCGTCGCTGACCGCGGCGTGGAAAACCGGCAAGGCAAAAAGTGGCGCCACATGACCGCCAGCACCTCCGACCTCGAAATCCATCTCTGGCTCGAGGGCGAGCGGCTGGTGAAAATTGCCGTCCCCGCCGCCAACGTGGAAGTTGTCCGGGAGTAGATTACAACTTCTGCTGCCGCTTCAACTAACCGGGCCCAGTGGACTCTACGAGATGGCTCCCACGGGCAGAAGCCCGTGAGCCGAACGTGAGGCGCAATGTTGTTACATCTGTTCAACCCAGCGGCTTCCGCCGCTGGGCCCGCCGCGGCGGGCAAAATAAGTTGGAACGGCGCTAGATTTTCACTCTTGAGCTAATCGTGCGTCCTTCGCGCCGTGGCCTTTCGATCTCAACCGTCACGGTGGTTTCGGCCCGGTTGCGCACGAGGGTGACGCTTATACTTTTCCTGTCGCGGTTGTCGTACATCGCCTCGCGGAGGTCGCCCGCGTCAGAAATCTTCTCACTTTCTATCCTGGTGATGACATCGCCTGCCTTGATGCCGGCCTTCTCCGCCGCGCTTCCCTTCTCGACTCGGCGCACCAGGACACCTTCACCCTCTTTCACGCCAAAGAACTGCCCAAGCTGGTCAGAGAGGCTTTCTACTTCCACGCCAAGGTGCGGGCGGCTCCGCCCGAAGCCTTGGAGCCATGCGCGCCCATCAAAATCAAAATCGTATTCGAAGTGCGGGACGCGGATTTCCGGCATCTCCAACCGCCGCATTCGGAGAGCGCCAAAACTTTCCGGGCGTTCGCCAAGCGTGGCCGTCAGGTTCAGCTTTTGCCCGGCGCGATAGAGGCCCAGCGCGATGTTGCGTCCCGCCGGCGTCTCGCCGATCAACCGGCGCAACTGCCTTGCGCCCTCGACACGTTGGCTCGAGTACTCAACGATCACGTCATTTTCTTTTAGGCCGGCCTTCTCCCCCGGACTGTCTTTTTCAACCCCGGTCACCACCACCCCGCGTTCCTCTGGCAGCTTCAGTTCTTTCATCCGTTCCGCGTTGACCTCGGCAATGCCGATTCCCAGCCAGCCGGTAGCATCGGCAAGAGTCAGAATGTCCTGAGCATCATCTCCCGCATAGACGGTAACGCTCCGCTGGCGTGGCGGCGTATCCGCCAGCAACGGCACGCCCGGCGCTAGGGCGAGCGCAACCGCCAAAAGGATGACTTCCTTATTCAACTTTCTCTCGCTCATCGCCTTTCCTCCATCTCCTACCCTGGGGATCCCTGCACATACGTTCTGGGGCGATAACTCCGGCCTTCCGTCCCGCTGCCACAAACCATCTCAGTATTCATCCTGTTTGGGCGGTGGCGATGGAAGTTTTCGAAGCATTTTGCGTTGTCGTTGCTTCAGCTCCTCTTTCAGCTTGGGTATTTGCTTCAGTGTCTCCTGCATCTGCTGTTTCATTTGCTCCAGTTCCGCGCTCAACTTTCGGATTTCAATGTTTCCGCCGACGGTGCGGATGCGGAGCAACCGCCCGCCGCCGTTCAGCCGGCCTTCGCCGGAAATTTCTCCCGGGCCGTAGCTGGCCCGGTCGCTCACGATCTGCATGGGAAAGTCAGTAAGGATTTTGTGGCCGCGAGCCATTTCAATCGAGGCCTGGACGGTGACCGGCAGTTCGGCTGGCAGATAGACGGTGATGTCGCCGAACGCCGTCTCCAGTTCCGAGGGCTCAAAGCTGCCGGCGTTGGCAAGGATCTGGGCCATGATGCTTCCGGCGGAGGTTTGGGCGCGAATGCCGCTCAGCATGCGTCTCAAATAGATGCTCCCGCCGGCCGTCTCGGCGCGCACCAGCCCCAGCGAGTCGGTGATATTGATATTGCCGCCGGCGGTTTGCGCGGATAGGCGGCCCTTGCTTTCACCCACTTCAATTCCCCCGCCCGCTGTCGCTGCGGTGATGTCGCCGTCCGCGCCGGCAATGCGGATGGAACCCCCTGCCGTCTCGGCTCGAAGGTCCCCGCTGACACGGCCGACCTGGATGCCCCCGCCGCTGGTCTCCAGCACCGCGTTGCCCTTGACATCGCCCACGCGAATGCTTCCTCCGGCGGTTGAGCAACGCAGTTCCCCTCCCACATTGCCCAGCGAAATATCGCCGCCCTGGGTTTCGATTCTCGCCGGGCCGCCAAGATCCGTGCCGGTGATGCTGCCACCGGCGGTAGTCGCTTCGACGGTGCCACCCAGCTCTTCCAGACGAATTTCTCCCCCGTTCGTTTCCACGGTCACATGAAACTCCCTGGGAACCTTCAGCTCATAGCCGACCAGGAGGCGAGGGTAGCGGGCGTGCCGCAGGCTTCTCCCTTCCACGATGACCGTCTCCCGGCTGCCCCGCACGCTCACTTCGAACTGCCGGAAAAGCTGCCGGGCGGAGGGTTCGCTTTGCCGTTCGGCAATTTTTTCGACGCGCCAGGAAAATTCGCCGCTGGCGCCGGCTGAGACGCGAACGTTGCCAAAGTCGGAGCGGAGTTGGACCTGGCCCCTGTCGTTCACCGCCAGCCGCCCGGTGGATTCTTCCACCCACCGGCCATCCCGCTCATAGATGCGGCTCTCGCCCTTCCCGTCGGCGACGGCCACTGTCGTCAACCACAGCGTGATCCCGGCCGCGAGCATTACTCGCATGATTATTTTTTGCATACCCATCAGCGATCCCCGCATCCGGAACAGCCTCCTGCGAACTCTTCCTCTGGCCTATGGTTTGTCGGTCGCCCAGGCCTGCTCCAGCGCGGCAGCCGACTTCATCCGAACGTAGTTGTTCTTGTCTTTCTGCGCCAGGACGCGCAGGACGGCGATCACCTCGCTGTCAGGGAATTCCGTGAAGGCGTTGATGCATTCGACCCGAACGCCGGGGTTCGAGTCCTTGGCGAGCGCCTGCAGCAGCGCCTGGCGCACTTCCGGGTCCTTTGGATACTTTTTCAGTCCATCGAGAGCGCGCAGGCGCACTCCCGGGTTTTTGTCGTTGAGCATAGCGGAGATGAGCGCGCGACGAATCAAAACGTCATCGGCCTGCCGCCGCAACGCCTCCACCGATTCCAACCGCACGCCCGAATTTTCGTAGTTCCGGACGGCAAACAGAAGCACGCGCTGGATGGCCGCATCCTCAGGCATTCCCGTGAGGGTTACGCGCCGGGCGGCATCATAGCTCACCGCAACCCCGCCGGTGACGGGATCGGTGGCGATGCTGTGAATGCCCGAAATCTGGAAGTCGTCGGGGATCGTCCCCGCCTGTTCGAAGACGGGCGTGCCGCCGGCGCCCGGCTTTTCTCCCAGCTTCGTTGTCAGCATCCAGCCCAGGAGCACGCCGAACAACAGAAGCAACGCCGCGCTCAAGGCAGGATGCACACCCAGCGGGTTCACCCAACCGATGCTTTGCCGCGCCCGCTCCCAGAGGCTCACCGGCCCGTCAAAATCGAGTGACTCTTCCAGGCCCATCCGGCAGCGGGCCAGCAGCTCGGGCGAAGGCTCGCGCGTGCCTCGCTGGTCCATCAGCCCGCGCAACTTCCTCTCCACCTCGAGCGCGGCAGTACAGTTCGCGCAACTTCCAAGGTGCTGCTCGAAGGCGGGCCGATCCTCTTCGGCCAGCTCGCCGTAGATGTGAAGCACCATCAACATCTGTGCTCGTTGGCAATCCATGGCTCTTCCTCACTCAAATCCAATCGCGCAACTTGACCCGCAGTTTTTGATGGG
>DATBWB010000188.1 GCA_036514995.1 Candidatus Acidiferrales bacterium | reverse complement strand
GACGCTCTAGCCAACTGAGCTACAGGCCCACCGTCTTGGTCGGAACAACGACCTTCCCGATTTATCGGGACGCTCTAGCCAACTGAGCTACAGGCCCACCGGCGTGGTGGGAATCAACTCCATCCAGAAAACCAACGACCTTCCCGATTTATCGGGACGCTCTAGCCAACTGAGCTACAGGCCCACCGTCTTGGAAGGTCGAAGAGCGCTGGCTGTAACTCAAAAAGAGCTTCGAACCGAACACTAATACTGAAGCCTCTTCGAAAAATCGTCAAGAGGCAAAAGGGTGCTGGAACAGGAAAGGTTCATCGTATCCCCACAGCGAAGCGAGGTCGGGGCAAATTGTGATCTTGGGCGGTCTGAAGACCGGCCCTACTGGCCGAAGGCGGTGTGAAGACCGGCCCCTACTGGCGGAAGACGACCTCCAGGCCGGCTCGCCAATTTTCATTCAAGCCCACGCGGATCACTTCGATCTCCGGGGAAAGATAGCGGCGAATGACGTCGCCCGTGGGATGAAAGCGCAAACCCGGCGCAACCAGGTAGAGCTGAGGCGATCCAGGGCGGAGGGCGACTCCCGGGAAATAGCCCAGCCGGGCGAAATCCTCCCGCTCGTGATGCCAGCGCACGCGCAACCAGTAATCCAGCGCCTGCAGCGGCAGGTGAATGTCCTCGTCGGCCTTCAGCTCCACCACCGCCAGCCGGCCGTCGCGCGTCACCGTCAAAATATCAATCACCCCGCGGTCACTCGCGGCAAAAGCCGGCACCTGAGAATAGACAAAACGGCGGTCGAGTTGCGGGTCGATGCGGGTGATGTCACCGGCAACCAGTTGCTCGAGCCAGCGCTCGGCCTGAAGGCGATAAAAGGGATGCGTGCGATCCTCGGCATCCGGCGTTCGCCGCTCGGCGATTTCCCGGACCAGGCGTTCGAGCATGGGCCGGTTGCCCTCGTGAAGCTGGCGTAGCCCCGCACCCGCCGCGCTTGCTCTGAGCGGAGTCGAAGGGGCGGGCACGTCGCACCCAAAGAGCACTCGACCACCGGCCAGTCGCGCAAATTCCAGGCCTCGAATCCGAAAGGAGAGGACCTCGGCTTCGCCCGTGACCCTGGCTTCGATCAGGTCAGGGGCAAGAGCGCAAATGCTTCGCGCTTCTTCCGGCAAGTGGCGCAGCATCTCTTCGGCCCGGCCGGCGCCGACCAGATGCGTTTCGACATTGCCGAAATCGCGCTCATCCACCCGCTCGACTCGCCACTGGTCTTCCTCCACCTCGTACAGCTCGAAGCGCGTCCCGCCTGGCCCGGAGTCGAGCCATGCCAGGCGATTGGCGGTCATCCGGGAGCGACCAGCCGGAAGGAAAAGGCGCAGTCCTTGATAGAATCGGGGCAGGCCTGCGGTCAGCGTTTTCTGGTGGCGGCTCGACCGCGATCGGCGAGACCAGTCCAGCCAGATGAGGCCGTAGGTCAGAATGCCGTCCAGCGTGGCCTGGGTTTCTCCGCCGCCCGCGCCCATGATGGCCCAGCGCTCGCGCCGACGGCCCATCGTGCCGCGGACGTAAAGCGCACTGAAAGAGCGTTCGCGATCCGACGAAGAACGAAGAGACTCCACCTGTTCGTCCGGAAAAGCCTGGCCCAGGACGCGGCGAAAGAGAGCGCGAAATGCCACCCGGCCGACCGCCCGGGTGCCCCGCCGGCGATCACCGCGCCAGAGGGCGAGCGTGCCGGGCTGGCTGCGCCCAAAGCGTTCCACCTGAAGGGTCAACTCGTCCACCGACTGCTTCTTGATGCTCAGGACGCGGCGGACGAGTGTGCCTTGCTCGGACCAAAGATGAAGCAAGAGGCGATTGCCCCGCAGGTTCAATTCGCCACGAAGGTCGCTTCCCGCGAGCACCGTTTCGTCATTCTCTTCCACGGTGAGCATCCCGCCGAGCGAAAGGAAGAGGTGGATAGCTTCTTCGAGTTCTTTCGGAGACGGCATCGCAGGGCTGGGGCATTATAATCCAGAGGACTCAGTTCGAAAATTGACTTGCTTGCCCGGCAACGCCTAATATCGCCGCTTGGCTTTTCGACCGGAGGCTCACTCGTGAAAATCCGCAGGAAGATTCTCCTCATCCTTGCCACGGCGATCCTTGGGTCGCAGGCAGCGGCCGCCGCTGAAGCGCATCCCGCCTTGCGGGACACCAGTCTCGGCGGGGAGGTTCAACGCACGGTTTTGAAAAACGGTCTCGTCGTCCTGACCAAAGAACTTCACGCCACGCCCATTGTCACCACCATGGTCTGGTACAAGGTCGGCTCGCGCAACGAAGAGGCCGGCCAGACCGGCAAGTCGCACTTCCTCGAACACATGCTGTTCAAGGGAACCCAGAAGCTCAAGAAGGGCGACATTGACCGCCTCACGGTCAAGAACGGCGGCACGAATAATGCCTTCACCGGGGAAGACTTTACCGCCTATTTTTTCTCCTTCGCCTCAGACCGCTGGGACATTGCGCTACAGGTTGAAGCCGACCGGATGGTGAACAATACCTTCGCGCCCGAGGAATACACGCCGGAAAAACAAGTGGTCATCGAGGAGCTGCAAATCGGACTCGATTCGCCCTGGGGCGCGCTCGACCAGGAAGTGAAGGCAGCCGCCTACAAGGTGCACCCCTATCACAACCCGATCGTTGGCTGGATCCAGGATTTGCAACGGGCCTCGGCCCAGGATATGCAAAATTACTACCAGCGGTTCTACATGCCCAACAACGCCACGCTGGTGATTGTCGGCGATTTCGAGACCGAGAAAGCGCTTGCCCGCGTGCGCGAAATCTTTGAGGCCATCCCGGCGGGGCCTGAGCCTCCCCGCGTCGAAGCGGTCGAACCGCTCCAGCCCGGCGAGCGCCGGGTCACCGTCAACAAAGCCACCCATCTGGAGCGGCTCATGATGGTTTTCCACGCGCCCAAGATTGCCGAGCCGGATTCCTACCCGCTCCAGATGCTCGCCACCCTCTTGAGCACTGGCAAGACCTCCCGGCTCTACCGCCGGCTGGTGGAGAAGGATCAGTCGGTGACGGAAGCGGCCGCCTTCTACGGGGAAGCGAAGGATCCGACGTTGTTCCAGTTCGTTGCCGAACTGAAGCCCGACGCGAAATTGGCCGAGGTGGAAGGCGCGATCCGCGATGAGGTCGCCCAGCTCCAGCAAGCGCTCGTGCCGGCGGAAGAACTCCAAAAGGCCAAGAGCCTGATGGAGGCTGACTTCATCCTGAACAAGGAGACGAGCATCAGCCAGGCGCAGCAGATCGGCGCCATGGAGACGCTGCTCTCCTATACCTACCTCGATACCTACCTCGACAAAATCAAAGCGGTGAGCGCGGAGGATGTCCAGCGGATGGCAAAGCAGTATCTCGAGCAGGACAATGCCACCGTGGGCTGGCTGGTGAACAAGCCGGCAGCGGCCTCCGCAGCAGCAGGCGGCACCGAGAGCCTGCCCCGGGAGCGTGCTGGTTCTGGGCTTGCCACATGGCTTCGAGACTATCGCCAAGGCCGTGTGGGTCGTCTCGACCCGTTAGCGCCCGGTGCTGAGCAGGGCGGTTCCTTCCGCTCTGCAGGACTGCGCCAGGGCGGGGTCCGCGGAAAACCCAAGAAGGCGACCACGGAGATCCGTCCGGGCCTGCCGGTAGAAAAACGTCTTCTGGCAAATGGCCTGACGTTGATTGTGGCCGAAAACCACAATATCCCGGGCATATCGATCGCCAGCTATGTGCGAGCGGGCGCGCGCTACGAAACGGATGAGAAGGCCGGCGTCGCTCAACTGACGGGCCGGTTGCTGACCGAGGGCACGAAGACGCGCACGGCGCAACAAATTGCCCAGGCCATTGAGTCGGCCGGTGGAACGATAACCTCCTCGGCCGGCTACACCGGCGCGGGCGTCAGCGCCACCGTCCTCAAGAAGGATTTCGACTTGGCGCTCGATCTGGTCAAAGACACCCTCTTGCATCCCACCTTCCCCGAAGATCGCGTCATGCTTCAGCGAGATCGCCTGGCCGCAGAAATCCGGGCTGAGGGCGATCAGCCGCAAGTGGTCGGCAGCCGCCAGCTCAACGAAATCATCTTTGCCGGCACGCCCCAGCATCGGCCGGCGAGCGGCTACGTAGAGACGGTCAAGAAACTCAGCCGCGATGATTTGGCGCAGTTTCACGAAAAGTTCTACGCGCCGGGCAACACCATCATCGCGGTTGCCGGCGACGTTTCCATCCGCGAGGCGATGACGAAGCTCGAGGCGGCTTTTCAAGAATGGTCGAGGCCGGCGGTGTCGCTTCCCGTCCCGCCCGAGCCAAAGCGGCAAACGGAACCCAAAACGAAATATCTCTTCCTGGACAAAGAACAGACCAACATCTTTCTCGGCCAGGTGGGCATCAGCCGAAAAAATCCCGACTACTATGCCCTGGAGGTTATGGACTCGATCCTGGGCGGCGCGCCGGGCTCGGGCACCTTCACCGGCCGCATCCCGTTTCATCTGCGCGACCAGCAGGGGCTGGCCTACTCCACCTATTCGAGCATCACCCGGGACGCCTCCATCGACCCCGGCCGCTTCGTCGCTTACATCGGTTGCTCGCCCAGGAACATGACGAAGGGCATCGAAGGGTTGCGCCAGGAGGTTCGCGAAATCGTCGCGAAGCCGGTCAGCCAATCGGAACTCGACGATGCCAAGGCCTATCTCACCGGCCACTTCGTTTTCGATTTCCAGACCAACGCGCAGATCGCCCGCTTCCTGATCAACGCGGAGATTTACAGCCTCGGCTTTGACTTCATCCAGCGCTATCCGGGCATGATTCAAGCGGTGAGGGTGGAGGATGTCAGCCGCGTGGCGCGGAAGTATCTCGATCCCGATAACCTGACGCTCGTGGTCGTCGGGCCGGTCAATGAGAAGGGTGAAATCACGAGCGCCAAGGACAAGGGGCGATGACAAGGACGAGGCCGGGGAGTTGCGGGGAGAGGATTTACCGCTGATGGCTGAAGAGCGCCAGCTTCCGGTGGCGACGATTGCGGCGACGGCGACGGTGGCGGGGCTTTTTTTGTTGGCCGGGATCCTCTATCTCGGCCGGCCCGGCAAGCAGGCCATCGCGCCGCCGACGCCGGAGCGCCTGCCGCCCCTGGGTGCAGCGGAACAGGCTTATCTCCCCCACTTGCATTTCTCCCAATTGAAAATGAGTCGGGCGGCGAACTTTCTTGGCCAGGAGGTGACCTACCTGGACGGTGAGGTAACCAACGCCGGGTCGCGGCGCGCGCGGGCAATCGAAATCGTGCTCGATTTCAAAGACCTTGTCGGCCAGACGGTGTTGCGCGAAACCGCCCGCCCGCTCGGTCGCCGCGCTTCGCCTTTCCCGCCCGGCGCTTCACGCGAATTTCGCCTTTCTTTCGAACACGTGCCGATGATGTGGGATCAAGCCGTGCCGGAAATCCGGGTGACGGGGCTGTTGCTCGATTGAGAGGAGCTAGCCCCGACCCGTCGGCGTTAACGCCCGAATGACAGCCGCTGGATCAGCGCCTCAGGCAAACCGGCTTCACTCATTCGCCGCTGGGTCAGCTCGATGTCGTAGGGGACGCGCCAGAATTCCACCATGGCCTCGGCCGCATCATAGATGGCGCAAGCGGCGCGGTTGTCGCCGTCGCGAGGTTGGCCGACCGAGCCCGGGTTGAGCAAATAGCGAGCATCGGGGTCGAGTCGCAGTTCCGCCGCTTCGCTTTTCTCTTTGAGATGGATGCGCAGCACTTCCAGTTTCTTATCATGCAGGACGAATCCTCCCTGGAGATGGGTGTGGCCGAAGAAGATCAGACGGTGGCTTGTCTGGCGCAGGGTTTCGAGCGCCTGGTAAGCCTCAAATACATATTCGTCTTCATCAAAGGTCGAGCCATGCACTAGGAGAAAATCTTCCACCGCGAGAGGCCCGACGGGAAGCGCCCGCACGTAGTTCAGATTGTCCGTGGAAAGGCGGTCGCGCGTCCAAAGAGCCGCCCGCCGCGCCGAAGGATTGAAATCTTCGGCATCGGTCAGGCCGCTGCCAGCACGGTCGTGGTTGCCACGAAGGACGACCGGGTTGAGGGCCCGAACGCGGCTCACGACCTCCTCGGGGTCAGGCCCGTAGCCGATCAGGTCGCCGAGGCAGAGCGCCTTTTCAAACTTTCCCTCAACGGCCGCGAGTACGGCTTCCAGGGCGGACAGGTTCGAATGAATGTCGCTCAGGATCAGATAGCGCATGGCAAAGCAAAAGGGGCATTATAGGCTGGTCGAGCCAAACTGCCCAGCCCTCATACCCTCCGCCAGTGGCCCAGCCCTAACTACTGCCTTTACTTTAGCAATGCAAAGTGCCCCGCCGCTACCCGGTATTCCCCTAAAAGAGACCAACTTAGCCGGAAAAGGCGCCGAAATTTTTCACAACTCTTTACCTCTTTTTACGCGGGATTGACACGGCCGAAGAAACATTCTGCTAGCATTTGCGTCTATTAGACAAGCTGGTCAATCCAGGGAAAGAGGCCTCGGATGACGAAGTGGTGGCGTCCCAATGAGCGAGCTCGCTTGTTGCTGACCTTGCAACTCGCCGTGTGCCTGCCGGCGGCGGCGCTGATCGGCTTGAGCATCTGGAAGCTCAAGTCCATGGGCCGGGACAAGGTGATCGAGGCGACCATCCAACGAGACTTCGCCCACTTGCTCAAGATAGCCGACAAGCGCATCACCAGGCGGGCCATGGAGATGGTGGCTGAGGTGCAGGGACAATTCCCCTGTCCGGACGACCCCGTCGCCCAAAAGCTGGACAAGCTCCTCGAGCAGTATCCTTACGCCGCCCATCTTTTCCTCTACGATGAAACAAGCGGGATGGTCTTCCGCTCCCAACCTCGGCGGCTCGAGGAAGCCTACTTCCTTGCCGAGAGTGAAGACCTCTCCAAGATGATGGGGGGGTGGATGAGGCTCGAGGCCAAAGACCTCGTCAAGAAGCTCCACAAAATGGACCGCTACGAAGGAGAACGGTTCGCCTTCTACGCGAACTGGGCGCCGCGAGGCGAAAAGCAAGGCTATCAATCCATCGCTTTCTTTATACTGCCCAAGACGCCAAAAGACCGCATTGCCTTCGGCGGCCTGGTCTTCGACAGCGAATTCCTCCGGGACCAATTCTTTCCTGATGCGCTGAACAACCTGATGGCGGAGGACCTTGCCGAACCGAACCGGGACAAGGACGACTACAGTCAACCGGTCATGATGGTACACATCAGGAAGGAGGCGGAGCCGCTGGCTGCTTCCGCCGGCTGGGACGGCGGCAAGCCGGAGGTGGAACGGAACTTCGAGACGGCCTTCCCCGGCCTGACCCTGGCTATCAAGTTCCGTGGCACGACGGTGGAGGCGTTGGGCCAGCGATTCTTGCGTACGAGTTTTCTCATCCTTGGCGGTCTTTCCCTTTTCCTGGCCGGCGGAATCTGGCTCACGTACCGCAACGTGGCCAGGGAGATGGCGCTGGCCAAGCTCAAGTCCGATTTCGTTTCGAACGTCTCCCACGAGCTCCGGACGCCGCTCTCCCTCATTCGGCTGTTCGCGGAAACGCTGGAGATGGGCCGCCTCAAGAGCCAGGACAAGTACCAGGAATACTTCCGCATCATCCGGAAGGAGAGCGAGCGGCTTACGGCGCTCATCAACAATATCCTGGACTTCTCGCGCATCGAAGCGGGCAAAAAAGAATATAACTTTCGCGAAACGAACCTGGCCGAGCTGGTGCGCAACACGCTCGAGTCCTATCGCTACCAGATCGAGCAGAAGGGCTTCGAGTTCCAACAGAACATTGCTGACGATTTGCCGCCGCTCCGGCTGGACCGCGAGGCGATTGCCCGCTCGCTCCTCAACTTGGTCAACAACGCTCTCAAATACTCCCAGGGCGACAAATTCCTGGGGATTAACGTTTATCGCTCGAACGGCGTGGTGAAGCTGGAAGTGATTGACCGCGGCATCGGCATCCCGCGCAGCGAACAGCAGAAAATTTTTGAAAAGTTTTATCGTGCCAGCGATCCGCTGGTGCACAACACCAAAGGCAGCGGCCTGGGGCTTTCGCTCGTCCGTCACATTGTCCAGGCGCATGGCGGGCAGGTGTCGGTGGAGAGCACTCCGGGGCAGGGCAGCAAGTTCACCATCGCTTTGCCACTGGATTCGGATGCCGGCTTTGCCGGGGCAGCATGACCGTGAGAACCAAGGAAGCAATGTCCGGCAGCAGGCGCTTGGAGCTTTCGCCGCGAACGAGGTGTGATCGTTCCACATGGGCAGCAGTTCGCATCTCTGTTGGAGGTTCGAGGTGATGGGCATGACCAGGATTCTCATCGTGGAAGACGAACCCAACATGGTTTCCGGTTTGCGCGACAATTTCGAGTACGAGGGCTACGAGGTCATCACCGCCAGCGATGGCAGCGAAGGCCTCGAGCGTGCCCTCTCCGATTCGCCTGACCTCGTGGTGCTCGACGTCATGATGCCCAAGATGAGCGGGCTGGACGTCTGCAAGCAGCTCAAGGCCAAGCGGCCTTCCATACCCGTCATCATGCTGACTGCCCGCGGCCAGGAGGTGGACAAGGTCGTCGGGCTCGAGCTGGGCGCCGATGACTACGTCACCAAGCCGTTTTCCATCCGCGAATTGATGGCGCGCGTCAAAGCGGTTCTCCGCCGCGCCCACACCCTTCCCAAGGAGCATGACAGATACTCGTTCGGTGATGTGGAGGTCAACTTGCGGAGCTACCAGGTCCTCCGCAAAGGCAAACCAGTCGATTTTTCTGCCAAGGAGTTTGAGCTGCTGAAGTACTTTATCTGCCACGCCGGAGAAACCTTGAGCCGCGATCGTCTGCTCGAGGACGTTTGGGGCTATAACCACTATCCGACCACCCGCACGGTGGATGCACACATCGTCCACCTGCGGCAGAAGCTGGAACCTAATGCGGCGGAACCTCGTTTTATTCTTACGGTGCATGGCGTCGGTTATAAGTTTGTTGGCTAGCGCTTCCGTGCTGAGGGCAACGGTGAACAAGGCTCGAGAAACCTCCCAGACTATGGATCGCCCAGAGCGTGGGCTCATCCCGGCGTGGCAGACTCGCCCCGGCGGCAAGGCGGTCGCCGCCCAGAGTGGAGATTCCAAGCTTGGCGGCGCGGAGCTGGGCCAACGCAACCGGGCCTGGGAAGAGCAGCTCGCTGCCCTCCACCGGGAGCACGATGAGCTGCGCCAGGCGCTCTTTGCCGCAGCCCAGGTGCAGCGGAAACTCTGTGCCCCACGCGAACTGCGCCGCGGGCGGTTCGAAATAGCCAGCGAGATTTTTCCCGTGCGCGACATCTCCGGCGACTTCTACGATGTGCTGGAGCTGGGCGCGGCAATGGGCCTCGCCGTTGGCGATATCGCTGGAAAAGGTCTGGCCGCCGGCCTCTGGTTCACTCACCTGGTCGGCTTGATCCGCATCCACGCGGGCCCCGGTCCTATCGGGGCAGGCTCGCTTCCCGACCCGGCGGCAGCGGTGGCGGCCATCAACCGCGATCTCTGCCGACTGCCTGCCGGGCCGCCCATGGTTTCCCTTTTTCTGGGGTGGCTTGACTCGCGGCGGGGCGAACTCGTCTATTGCAACGCCGGTCAACCGCCCGCACTGCTGTTGCGTCGGGGCGGGACGGTGGAGTCGCTGCGAGAGGGCGGCCCGCTTCTCGGTGCTCTTCCCCAGGCCTCCTTCGGCAGCGGGCGCGTCGTGGTGGAGCCCGGTGACACGCTGATTGGTTATTCGGATGGGATTGTGGAGTGCCGCAATGGCAGCGACGAAGAATTTGGAGTGAGACGGTTGTTGGCGGCCGCCCGCAGCGCTGGCCGTTCCTCAGCCAGCACCATGCTCTTTTCCCTGCTCGGCGCCGTGCAGGATTTCGCCGGCAGCCGTCCCCGGGATGACGATTTTACTCTGATGGTCGTACGCTGTCTGGACGAAGGGCCCAAAAAGTAAGATGCCCGCAGAGTGAGGGACCACTTCGCAGGCAGCGACACAAAGTTTGGCTGTGTGCACGGAAGCCTCTGTGTCGGCCGCAAGGCTAGCGCGAAGCGCCTTCCCCTGTCAATCGCTTCCAAGTTGTCGCTGCCCTACCCGCATGGGCCCTCCCTCGAAGGCAATCTCGAACAACCACCCAGGAGGGATATCATGTCAAGTCTCCGCAAATCACTCACTGTCGTCGCCCTGGTCAGCCTTGTGGCCGTTAGCCTGGCAACCGCCAAAGGGATGACCCGGCGCATCACTTTCTTCGACCCCGTCAATGTCGGCGGTGTTACCTTGAAGGCTGGCGAGTACACGGTGAAGATTTCTGACTCGACCGGCTCCGAAACCGACGTCGTGATCACCGGTGGCAAACAGGAAGTCAAGACAAAAGCGAGCTGGGTTTCAATTGACCGCAAGACGTCCAACACCAGCGTCTTGCTGGATTCCCAGAGGTCTTTGAAGCAACTGCGATTTGCTGGCAAGGACCGTGCCCTGTCGTTTGCCTCGGGAAGCCCAAACGCAGTCGATTAGTGACGTTCCACCGAGTTGGAACGGCACGAGTCAGCGGATCAACATGCAATCGCCGTAGCTGTAGAAACGGTAGCCTTGCTCGACCGCGTGCCGATAGGCGCGCAGCACCAGCTCGCGGCCGGCCAGGGCGCAAACCATCAGGAGCAAGGTGGAACGCGGCAGGTGAAAATTGGTGAGCAGTTGGTCGGCTATCCGGAAGCGATAGCCCGGGTAGATGAACAACGTCGCTTCGCCCGTCCCGGCAACCAAGTGGCCGGTCGGCTGAGCGGCTGCCTCGAGAGCTCGGACGACGGTGGTGCCCACGGCGAGCACCGGCCGGCCTTCCCGGCGAGCCCGCTCAATCTGAGCGGCGGCCGATTCCTTGATCTCGTAGGGCTCGGCATGCATCCGGTGCGCTTCCACCTGCCCGGTGTGGATCGGCTGGAAGGTGCCGAGCCCTACTTGCAAGGTCACCTCGCAGAGCTCGACGCCCCGGCCTCGGAGCCGCTCCAGGACACGCGGGGTGAAGTGGAGTCCGGCCGTCGGCGCGGCGATGGCTCCGGGCGTGACCGCGAAGATCGTCTGGTAGCGCTCGCGGTCAGCCGGTTCGTCCGGCCGGCGAATGTAGGGCGGCAGGGGCACGTGGCCCAGCCGGTCGATGGCCTTCAGGAAATCTTCCCGGCAGGCGAAGCGCAGCCGGCGTTCGCCATACTCGCCTCGGCCAACCACTTCGGCTTCGAGTTCGCCGTCGCCAAAGATTAAGACCTCGCCCGTGCGAATCTTTCTCCCGGGATGCACCAATACTCCCCACTCGTTTTCTTGGCATCGGCGAACCAGCAACACCTCGATCTCGGAGTGCAGGAATCCCTTTCGCGCCGGGTTGTACCGGCCGATGGGCTGGGCCTTTACCCCACGACGGCGCCCCAAAAGCCGCGCCGGAAAAACCTTGGCGTTGTTGACCACCAGCAGCTCATCACCGCGTAGGATGTCAGGCAATTGGCCAAAGGCGCGGTCTTCCCAGGCAGAGCTTGCCCGGTCGAGCACCAGCATGCGCGAGGCATCCCGCTCGGGGAGAGGTCGCTGGGCAATCCGCCCGGGGGGAAGCTCGTAGTCGAAATCGCTCGGAAGCGTCAACGCTCGAATCGCTCCGGCATCATTGTACCAACCCGGCCCGGTCCCCTGGCACTTTCCCCTGGCAAGTCGGGGAAAACTGTGCTATCAAGCGGTTGAGGCCTGCCGGTTCGGCGACATAGGCAACTGGCCGGCGGCTCGGCGGGCCTGTCTAGCGTCCACGCCCGCCGCTGTGGCTCGCTCGATATCACCGCGCCCGACATGCAAATGAGGTGGCGTCGATGACCGAAGCAGTGGTCACGATTGCCCAGCGGGGTGCCGACCGTCTCCTTTCCGGCCATCTTTGGGTTTACCGGAGCGATATCCGAACGGCGGAAACGGCCGAGGCGGGCGACGCGGTTCGCGTTACCGACGAGCGGGGTCGCTTTCTGGGCAAGGCCTTCTACTCCACCCGTTCCCAGATCGCACTGCGGCTGCTTACCCGGGATGATATCCCGATTGACCGCGCCTTCTTCTCCTCTCGCATAGACGCCGCCGCGCATTTCCGGGAAACCATCGTCAACCAAACGCAGGTTTTCCGTCTCATCTATGGCGAGTCCGACCAGCTACCCTCGTTTATCGTCGATCGCTACGCGGATTGCTTGGTGATCCAAACCCTTAGCCAGGCCACCGAGCGGCGCAAGCAGGAGTTGGTCGAATTGCTCGTCGAGCGCTTTTCCCCTCGCGCCATCCTTGAGCGCAATGACCCCAAGGTGCGCATGCTCGAAGGCCTGGAACAGAAGGTCTCCGTTCTGCACGGCGATTGTCCGCCGGAGATCATCGCTGAGGAAAATGGCGTGCGCTTCCACTTCGACCCCTTTCACGGGCAGAAGACGGGCGCGTTTCTCGACCAGCGTGAGAATCGCCGGGCTGCCCTCTGTTACGCCCACGGCGATCTCCTGGACGCCTTCTGCTACGCCGGGGGCTTTGCTCTGACGGTGGCGCCCAACGCCGATACTGTCGAGGCCATTGACCTCTCGCCGGCGGCGGTGGAAGCCGGCCGGCGCAATCAGCAGCTCAATAACATCGCCAATGTGACCTTCAAAGAGGCCAATGCGTTTGATGTCCTGAAACATTACGATGAGAGCGGCCGGCGATTCGACGCCATCATCCTCGACCCGCCCGCCTTTGCCAAAAACCGAGCCAGCGTGCCGCCTGCCCGCCGCGGCTACAAGGAAATCAACCTGCGGGCGCTCAAAATCCTCCGGCCGGGCGGCATCTTGATCACTTGCTCGTGCTCGCATCACATCCCGGAGTACCTGTTCCTGGAAATCGTTGCCGAGGCGGCCAACGATGCCCGCCGCTGCGTCACCGTCCTCGAGCGGCGCACCCAGGCGCGCGACCACCCCATCCTGCTCACCCTCCCAGAAACCCACTACCTCAAATGCCTCATCCTGCGCGCTGCCTAGGGGGCGCCCGAGAAGCCTGAAATCCCGCGTCCCCGGAGTGTCGTAAGGGGCTCTCGCATCCGTGCCGCGTCACAAAGGGATCGTCCCAAAGGTGGTAAGCGGCCACACCTGGTTTCCAGTCTATGCGAGCCGAACGGTTCAGCCCCGGGGGTTGCCCACGGCCGACAGGGGTCGTTTTTCTAGTATTCTTGTACTAACATGTTGAAGACAAAAGTATAACTTGTCTTGATAGTATAAGGCGCATGTTTTATAATGTCTTCGCACTAAGATTGTGAAAGAGGCAAGTAGGTTTCACCATGACTCTCGTTCGTTGGGAACCGTTTCGCGACTTGACTACGTTTCAGGAGCGGATGAACCGGCTGTTTGAGGACACGATGGCTCGGTTCCGCCCTGGCTGGGACGCCGAGTTGGCGGCTGGCCACTGGAGCCCGTCGGTGGACATTTACGAGACCGAGCACGAGCTGGTGCTCAAAGCCGATCTTCCCGAAGTGGAAGCCAAGGACGTGGACATCCGCATCGAGAACAACACCCTGACCATCAAGGGTGAGCGGAAGGCCGAAAAGGAACTAAAGGAAGAGAACTACTATCGCGTGGAGCGCACCTTCGGCTCGTTTGCCCGCAGCTTCCAGCTTCCGAACACGATCGACAGCGACAAGGTCAAGGCCGAGTTTTCGAAGGGCGTGCTCAAGCTGACGCTGCCCAAAAAAGAGGAAGCGAAGCCCAAGCAGATCCAGGTCGCCGTGTCGCAGAACTGAACTTCTTCCCGAGGCGGGAGGGACTGTTTTCGAGCGAGGGAGCGCGGAGAGAAGGAATCTCGGCTTCGGAAGATGAAAGCCGACGCGGAAAACAGCTCCTCCCGCCGGCCGGAATGGCATTTGGGTTTCGACAAAGGAAGTGAATCGTCATGCTGCGCTTTGATCGGCTGACATTGAAGGCCCAGGAGGCGGTCGAAGGCGCTCAGGAGATTGCCGGCAAGCACGGCAACCAGCAATTGGAGCCGCTTCACCTGCTTGCCGCCCTGCTTGCCGAGCGCGAAGGCATCGTTTTCCCGGTGTTGCAGAAGCTCGACGTCCCGCCTGACGCTCTGGCGCTGGAGGTGGAGCGGGCGGTGGAGCGGCTTCCCAAGGTCAGCGGGCTCACCCAGCACTACTTCGGTCCGGCCCTGAATGAACTCTTCAAGGTTGCTTTCGAGGAAGCCGAGCAATTCAAAGACGAATACGTCTCGACCGAACATCTTCTCCTGGCCCTCTCGACGCTCAAGCAGGACCCGGCCGGCGACCTGCTTCGTCGCAATGGTCTCAGCCACGAGGCGCTTCTGCAGGCTCTGGCGGCGGTGCGGGGAAGCCAGCGGGTGACCACCGCAACGCCCGAGCAGACCTATCGGCCGCTCGAACAATACGCCCGCGACCTGACCGAGCTGGCTCGCCGCGGCAAACTCGACCCGGTCATCGGCCGCGACGAGGAGGTTCGCCGCGTCATCCAGATTCTCTCCCGCCGCACCAAGAACAACCCGGTGCTCATCGGCGAACCCGGCGTCGGCAAGACCGCCATTGTCGAGGGGCTGGCCCAGCGCATCGTTGCCGGTGACGTTCCCGAAGCATTGAAACCAAAGCGGCTGGTGCAGCTTGACCTGGCGGCGCTCATCGCCGGCACCAAGTATCGCGGCGAGTTCGAAGAGCGTTTGAAGGCGGTGCTGAAGGAGATCACCGACGCCCATGGCCAGATCATTCTTTTCATTGATGAGCTGCACACGCTTGTGGGGGCAGGCGCGGCCGAGGGCGCGGTGGACGCTTCCAATATGCTGAAGCCGGCGCTGGCCCGCGGCGAGCTGCGGTGCCTCGGCGCAACCACCCTCAACGAATACAAGAAGCGCGTCGAAAAGGACCCTGCCCTCGAACGTCGCTTCCAGGCTGTTTACATCGGCGAGCCGACGGTGGCGGACGCGATTGCCATCCTGCGCGGCCTGAAGGAACGCTATGAGGTGCACCACGGCGTGCGCATCAAGGATTCTGCCATTATCGCCGCCGCCACCCTTTCCCAGCGCTATATCTCTGACCGCTTCCTGCCGGACAAGGCGATTGACCTGGTGGACGAGGCAGCCGCTGCCCTGCGCATGGAGATTGACTCGCTGCCGGTCGAGATCGACGCCCTCCAGCGGAAAGCAATCCAGCTCGAGATTGAGCGCGAGGCTTTGGTCAAAGAGAGCGACGAGCACTCCAAGCAGCGCCTTGCCGAAATCGAGCGGGAGCTGGCCGATCTCGGCCAGCAATCCGACCGGCTCAAGGCTCACTGGCAGAACGAAAAGACCGCCATCAGCCAGATCCGTTCGCTCAAGGAGCAGATCGAACAGCTCAAGATGGAGGAGCAGCGGTACGAGCGGCAAGGCGAACTCGCCAAGGTCGCCGAGATCCGCTACGGGAAATTGACCGGCATCGAAAAAGAGCTTGCCGCCGCCCAGCAGCGGCTGGCTACTCTCCAGCGAACCCACCGCATGCTCAAGGAAGAGGTGGATGAGGAGGACATCGCCAAGGTGGTAGCCCGTTGGACCGGCATTCCGGTGGCGAGGATGCTCGAAGGCGAAATCCAAAAACTTGTCCACATGGAGGAGCGCCTGCGGCAACGGGTGGTAGGCCAGGAGGAGGCGCTCGAGCGCGTCTCAAACGCCGTCCGCCGCAGCCGCGCCGGACTTTCCGACCCCAAGCGCCCCATCGGCTCTTTTATCTTCCTTGGACCGACCGGGGTCGGCAAGACAGAGTTGGCGCGGGCGCTGGCCGAATTCCTGTTTGACGACGAGCGCGCCATGGTGCGGCTCGATATGTCCGAATACATGGAAAAACACTCGGTGGCCCGCTTGATGGGCGCGCCGCCCGGCTACGTGGGCTACGAAGAAGGCGGGCAGCTTACCGAGCAGGTTCGTCGCCGGCCTTACTCCGTCCTCCTGCTCGATGAAATCGAAAAGGCGCACCAAGACGTTTTTAACGTGCTGCTTCAGATCCTGGACGACGGCCGGCTCACCGACGGCAAGGGCCGCACGGTGGATTTTCGCAACACCGTGATCATCATGACCTCAAACGTCGGCTCCGTCGCCATCCACGAAATGGCCGGGCGCGATCCCGAGGCGATGCGGAAACGTTCGATGGAGGCGCTGCGGCAAACCTTCCGGCCGGAATTCTTGAATCGAGTGGACGAAATCGTGATTTTCAACCCGCTCGGCAAGGCGGAACTCGAACGCATTGTGGAGATCCAGCTCGGGTATTTGCGCAAGTTACTCGCTGAACGAAAACTGGAAATCGAGCTGACTCCGGCAGCCCGACAATTACTCTACCGCGAGGGTTATGACCCCCAGTTCGGCGCGCGACCTTTGAAGCGCGCCATCCAGCGGCTCATTCAGGACCCCTTGGCGATGAAAGTCCTGAACGGGGAGGTTCTGCCGGGCGACCGGGTGACGGTGGACGCCAACTTGGGCAAGGGCGAAATGAAGTTCGAGCGCGCTGGCTCCCCGGTGGCGGCTTCCTGAAGTTTTCTATAAAAGTTCAAGAAGTTGCTCGCGCGTGATCCCGGCCTGCTTAAGGATGTCCGCCAGGGTTCCTTTGGCGAGCGAGGAGTGGAGTGGAACAACGGTGCGATAGACTTTGTCCAGAGTTTTCTTTTCGAGGGCTACGTGGCTTCCTTATCTGGCGCAACTCAATGAATCCGGCTCGCTTCAATGCGCGCACCAGCCGCTCACCAGAGATACTGGGTAACTTAATCATTTGCCGCCGAAGGGTACTCGCTCGCACCCTTCGAGTGTCAAGCTTTTTCTTAAGGAAGGCGGGGACGGTTCGCTGAGATTACTTAGTAACTTCGACAGTCGTCCAGAAAGGTTCTTGTTCGGGCGGCTTGTAATCAGCACTGCCCCAGGTTTCGAGATAGAGTTCAATAGCCTCGCGCAGGTTGGCGCGGGCCGACTCCACATCCTTGCCCTGCGAGGTGACACCGAGTTCAGGACACCGGGCCACGTACCAGTCATCTTCCTTGGTGATGAGCGCCGAAAAGCGGTAGGTCATATCGCTATGCTAGAGCATCTTGAAAAACGAAGCAAGCCCATGGTCTTTTTGTCAACTTCTTGATTCATAAGGAAATCTAACTTCCTGGATGTGTCCGGTTTTTGTTGACGGGAGCGGCCAAGCCGGTTACATTGAGAACGGTATCGAATCCGGGGGTAACCTTAGAAACGAATGAACAACTTTAAGACAGCGTTCCTTCTGACAGCTTTGACGCTTTTGCTTCTCTTCTTCGGGCAGCTCCTTGGCGGCCCGCAGGGGATGACGTTTGCGCTCGTCTTCGCCGTGGGCATGAACCTGGTCGCCTACTTCTATTCGGACAAGATCGCCCTGGCCATGAACGGGGCGCAGCCGGTAAGCCGCGAGCAAGCGCCGCGACTCTATTCGATCGTCGAGCGCCTGGTGGGCCAGGCGAACCTGCCGATGCCCAGGCTCTATATGATTCCGGCGGCGGCGCCAAACGCCTTTGCCACCGGCCGCAACCCGCAACACGCGGCGGTGGCGGTGACGCAGGGCATCCTCGAATTGATGACCGACGAGGAACTCGAAGGGGTCATTGCCCATGAGCTCGCCCACGTCCGCAACCGCGACATCCTGATCAGCTCGGTGGCGGCGATGATTGCCGGCGCCATCACCTATTTGTCTTACATGGGGCGATTTGCGGTGTTCTTCGGTGGCGGCCGCGACCATGACAATCGTGGTGGCGGATTCGTGGCGCTCTTGATGCTCATCCTCGCGCCCATTGCCGCCCTGATCATCCAGCTTGCCATTTCTCGCTCGCGTGAATATGAAGCCGACACAACCGCTGCCCGGCTGACCGGCCATCCCTACGGCTTGGCCCGGGCGCTCGAGAAACTCGGAGCTTACAACAAGCGCATCCCGATGGATGTGGCGCCCTCGACAGCGCACCTCTTTATCGTCAAGCCCTTGTCGGGCAGCACCCTGATGAGCCTGTTCAGCACCCACCCGCCCATCGAGAAGCGCATCGCTCGACTCCTCGGGCGCGCCTGAAAAAAGTCCTAAGCAAAAAGCCGAGCCTGGCACGACGGGGCTCGGCTTTTTAGCGCCTGTCTCAAGGTCGCTGGTCACGGGTCGCGACTTCTGCTACTGCGCTTCCCGCTCTGCAACCTTCACGATGGAGATCCTCGTGATGCGGCCTTTCTTTTCCAGGGCTACGAAGGTGTCCTCGGCGTCCTTTTCCTCCGAGTAAAGAACAGAATCCTTGGCGGCGATGACCAAATGACCGCGGCCATGGCTGTCGTCAATCCCTTTTTCCGTCTCCCGCTTGAAGCGGCTACCCAGCTCCTTGCGATAGAAGGCATCCACTTTGTCCAGAGGGTCCGGGGTCTCAAGCTTGACCACGGTTAGCCCGGCGCCCTCTTCCCCGTCGGTGAACGAGACCTGAGCGGCATGTTCGCCGGGCGTGGCGCCCGGATAAGCCGGAATCCCGAGCCGCGCCAAAACAGTCTCCGGCGGCTCCTTCTTGACGCTCAGGCTGCCGATGGGCGACTGGATTTCCACGCTCTTTCCCGATGGGCTTTCCGAAACGTGCACGGTGCGGCGCACCACATAAACCCCGACCACGGCCACAATGATCAGCAAGGCAACTCCCCCGGCGAGCAGCCCGAGGAGAACTTTCAGCAAAGGCGTCATTCCCGGCTTCGTCGGCCCGCCGTGGCGGGTGGGATCAGGATGGCTGGACATGGGACACCCCTTAGACGGTGATCTGCTTATTACCTACGTTGTCGCGAGGCGTAATGTTTCGAGGAATCGCCATCGCATCAGGCGAACCTGACCTTCACGTCCGGCCGTTTTTCGAGCTGCACGGTATCGACAAACCGGACATGGCCCTGGTCGAGGGTCATGATGAGAGATGATGTCCGGGTGCCGTCCCCAAAAAAGCGCACGCCGCGAAGCAGGTTGCCATCGGTCACGCCGGTGCAAGCGAAAATAATGTGCTTGCCCGGGGCAAGGTCTTCGGTGTCGTAAATTCTTTTGGGATCGCGGATGCCCATGCGGGCAACGCGCTCAGCCTTTTGAGGCGTGTCCACGACGAGGCGAGCCAGAATCTGTCCGTTCAGGCAACGCAGCGCCGCCGCGGTAAGAACGCCTTCCGGCGCGCCGCCGATGCCCATCACGGCGTGTACGCCGGTGCCGACCACGGCCGCAGCAATCCCGGCGGAAAGATCGCCGTCGCCGATCAGCCGGATGCGCGCTCCGGTCGAGCGGATGTCGTTGATGAGTTTCTCATGCCGCGGCCGATCGAGGACAATGACCACGAGGTCCTCGATATCCCGCTCCAGCCGGCGGGCGATGGCACGGAGGTTCTCGGCCACCGGCGCGTCCAGATCCACCGCGCCTTTGGAACTGGGCCCGACGACCAGTTTCTCCATGTAAAGGTCGGGGGCGTGGAGGAGGCCGCCTTTTTCCGACGCCGCCAGCACGGCCAGCGCATTGGGGGCGCCGGTGGCGCAAAGGTTGGTGCCTTCGAGCGGATCCACCGCAATGTCAATGGGCGGCATATCCGAGCCGGAGGTTTTGCCGCCGGCGCCGACCTTTTCGCCGATATAAAGCATCGGGGCCTCGTCGCGCTCTCCCTCGCCAATGACGACGGTGCCGTTGATCGGGACGGTGTCGAGCGCCCGGCGCATGGCTTCGACAGCGACGTGATCCGATTGGTGGCGATCGCCCTGGCCCATCGTGTGCGCCGCCGCGATGGCGGCCTGCTCCACCACCCGCAAGAACTCCAGGGATAACTCTTGTTCCATTTTGTGCCCTCTGACGTGATTTGGGTCCGATGCTTCCCCCTATCGCCAAGCCCCGTGGCACCAGCCACGGGGATTTGTTCCCCCAGGCAGGTGCCTGGGGGCTCGGCGCTTGTCTCGGGTCGCTGAGCACTGGCCGCCGGCCATTGGCCAGTGGTCGCTAGAAGTATGCCGGAATGCCGGTCACCTTTTCTCCGATGATGAGCGTATGGATGTCGTGCGTCCCCTCGTAGGTGTAAACCGATTCGAGATTGGCCATGTGCCGCCAAACGCAAAAATCCTGGGTGATGCCGTTCGCGCCCAGCACGTCGCGCGCCTTGCGAGCCGTTTCCAGCGCCATCCACACGTTGTTGCGCTTGAGCATGGAAACATGAGCGAAGTCAGCTTTGCCTTTGTCCTTGAGCCGGCCAACGTGGAGGGCGAGCAATTGCGCCTTGGTGATTTCGGTGATCATCCAGGCGAGTTTTTCCTGGACAAGCTGATGGCTGGCGATGGGCCGGTCGGCAAACTGTTTGCGTTCGAGCGCATAGCGGAGGGCGGTCGAGTAGCAGGCCATGGCGGCGCCGATGGCTCCCCAGCCGATCCCGTAGCGCGCCTGGGTGAGGCAGCTCAACGGGCCTTTCATCCCTTCCACACCCAGCATGTGCGAAGCCGGCACCCGGCAATCCTGAAGCGCCAGGCTGGAAGTGACCGAAGCGCGCAGCGACCATTTGCCGTGAATGTCGCGCGCGGAAAAGCCCGGCGTGCCTTTTTCCACCAGGAAGCCGCGAATCACCCCCTCTTCCGTCTTGGCCCAAACCAGCGCCAGGTCGGCAATCGTCCCTGAGGTGATCCACATTTTTTCGCCGTTCAAGATGTAGCTGTTCCCGTCTTTCCGCGCGCGCGTCAGCATCCCGCCGGGGTTGGATCCAAACTGCGGTTCGGTCAGGCCGAAGCAGCCGATCATTTCTCCTTTCGCCATCTTGGGCAGCCACTTTCGCTTCTGCTCTTCGCTCCCAAAGGCATGGATGGGGTACATCACCAGCGCGCCCTGGACGGAAGCAAAACTGCGCAGGCCGGAGTCGCCTCGCTCGAGCTCTTGCATGACCAGCCCGTATTCCACGGCGGACATCCCGGCGCAGCCGTAACCTTCGAGCTGGGCGCCAAGATAGCCCAGTTCGGCCATTGGAGGCACCAGTTCGCGGGGAAAGCGGCCCTCGCTCGCGCATTTCTCAATGAGCGGCATCACCGCATCGTCCACAAATCGGCGGACGGATTGCCGGACGAGCTTTTCCTCGTCGCTTAGAAGGGAATCGAATTCGATGTAGTCCACGCCGGGAAAAGAAGGCATTTGAGGCTACCTCTCACGCGGGCTTGAGCCGGCGCCGCAGCGGTCATCGCCGGTCTTCGCGAGCGGGCTCATTGCGGCGCCATCGCATGCCGCGCGCAAATCCTATCGACTTACGCGAGAAGGCATTGTAGCAGAGCCGCGAAAGCCGACCAACCCGCCTTGACGCGAATTTCCTCGTATGTTACAAAAATGAGCTTTGTCTGGCAGATTCGAATTCACTGGGCGATGCCTGCTCGGGAATGCGTTCGCCCCTCTTATCCTGGCGAACCCGGGCAGGGAGGATGCCTGGCCAGCCCCTGAGTGACATGGGATGGAAGAGATCGCTCGCAGTCTGGGTCAACTCCTCTGGCAAGCCCTGCCCACTTCGCTGCTGCTCCTTCTCTTTCTGGCGCTGATGCGGCTGCTCTTTTTCAAGCCCTTTATGCGGGTGATGGAAGAACGCGAGGCGGCCATCACCGGCGCCCGCCGCAAGGCGGAAGAGAACCTGGCTGCGGTCGAGGAAAAGACGCGCCGCTATGAGGAGGCGATGCGGATGGCGCGCGCCGACATCTATCGCCAGCAGGAGACGGCCCGCCGCGGAGCCCTCGAAGAGCGCGCGGCGCTCCTGAAGGAGGCCCGCCGCCAGGCCAACGAGCAGATTCAGCAGCGCAAGGCTCAAATCAACGCCGAACTCGCGGAGGCTCGGCGTCAGGTGGAGGTCGAAAGTCGCATGCTTGCGGAAGAAATCGCCCGCGCCATCCTGTCGCCACGCATCCCGACAAGCGGGGACCGGCCCGCCGCATGAAAATCCATTTCCATCGCCGCTTCTTCGTCCTGGCCGCGCTGGGTGTGCTCCTCGCGATCTTGCTCAGCGGGACGGTGCCGGGGCATGCGGCCGAAGCGGAAACCGGCGAGGCACCGGAAACTCATACCGCGCTTTTCAAGTGGATTAATTTTGCCACCCTCCTCGGGGCAGGGTTCTACGTCATCTGGAAATTCGGCCGGCCGTGGTTCAGGCGGAATGCGGAAATGATTTCAAGCGCCATGCGCGAGGCAGGGAAAGCCCGGCAGGATTCCGAACGAAAAATGGCCGCGATCGAGGCTCGCTTGAGCCAGCTCGAGGCTGAAGTAACTGCCGAGCGCGCGGAGGCGCGCCGGGAGTCGGAGGCCGAGCGAGAGCGCATTCGCGCCCTGGCCCGGTCGGAGACGGATAAGATTTTGAAGGCGGCCGCGGCGGAGATGGAGGCCGCCGGCCGGGCGGCGCAGATGGAGCTGCGCGCCTTTGCTGCCCGGCTCGCGGTCGAGCAAGCCGAGCAGCGCATCCGGCAGCAAATAGACGCTCGCACCGACGCCGCCCTGCTTACCCGAGTGATTGGCGAACTCTACTCCGATAGAATCGGGGCAGGCCCGAGAGGGGCCTGATGACAAGAGCTTCCACCAGCCTGGCGCGGCGCTACGCGCGAGCGCTTTATGAGGTCGCCGTCGGCGAGGCAACCGCCGGAGCCGTGGACCGTCCGGCGCAGAAGGAGGCCGCTCTGGCCGCGGCCCAGGCGGTGCGGCAGGAGTTGAGGCGTTTCGCCGAGCTGCTTGCCGAGTCGGCCGAATTGCGCAACCTCCTCGCCAATCCGGCGGTCACCAAGGAATCCAAGAAAGGGATTTTGGAAAAAGTTTCGAGCGGCAGCCGCTTTTCCCGCGCCACGCGCCATTACCTGTTTGTCTTGGTGGACAACCGCCGGACAGGGTTGGTCGGCCCCATCCAGGAATCGTTCGAGGAACTTTTGAACGAGGAGTTGGGCGTGGTGCAAGTGGACGTGCTGAGCGCGCGCGCACTAAGCGACGGGCAAAGACACTTGCTCGAGGACGCGCTCTCCCGCCGAACGGGCAGGCGGGTGGAAGCGCGCTACCAGCTCGAGCCGGAGCTTATCGGCGGGATTGTCGCCCGTGTCGGTTCCACCGTTTACGATGGCTCCGTCCGCGAAGCCTTGCGCCGCATGCAGGCGAAACTGGCGGAGTGACTCGACGCTGGAAACTAGAGGCTGGAGACCGGAGTATAGAGAATGGCAAAGGGCTCTCTTTCTGCTTCAACCCTGACCATTCACGATGCACCGTTTGTGGAGTGCTGATGGTTACCATCAAAGCTGACGAAATCACGAAAATCATACGCGAACAAATCGCCAACTACGAACAAACCATCAACGTCGCCGAGATTGGCGCCGTGATCTCAGTCGGCGACGGCATTGCCCGGGTGCACGGCCTCGATAGGGTTATGGCCGGTGAGATGCTCGCCTTTCCCCACGACGTCCGCGGCATCGCCTTGAATCTCGAGGAAGACCAGGTCGGGGTGGTCTTGCTCGGCGATTACACCGAAATCAAAGAAGGCGACACCGTCAAGCGCACCAACACCATTATGTCCGTGCCGGTGGGCGAGGCGCTCATCGGCCGGATCGTGAATCCGGTGGGAGAGCCGGTGGACGGAAAAGGGCCGGTCGTCACCGACCGGCGCAATCCGGTCGAGCGGCTGGCGCCGGGCGTGGTCGAACGCCTGCCCGTGCGCGAACCGCTTCAGACCGGCCTGAAGGCGATTGATGCCATGATCCCGATTGGCCGGGGCCAGCGCGAGTTGATCATCGGCGACCGCCAGGTGGGCAAGACCGCCATCATCCTCGATACCATCCTGAACCAGCGCGGCGGCGACGTGATTTGCATCTACTGCGCCATTGGCCAGAAGCGCTCGACCGTCGCCCAGGTCGTCAAGACGCTCGAAGACTACGGCGCCATGGACTACACGATTGTCGTGACCTCTTCGGCTTCCGAGCCGGCCACCATGCAGTACATCGCCCCCTACGCTGCCTGCGCGATGGGAGAATATTTTCGCGACTCCGGGCGACACGCGGTCTGCTTCTATGACGATCTATCCAAGCACGCCCAGGCGTACCGTGAAATCTCCTTGCTCCTGCGGCGCCCCCCCGGCCGCGAAGCTTACCCGGGTGACGTTTTCTATCTTCACTCGCGGTTGCTCGAACGCGCCGCCAAGTGGAACGACGAGAATGGCGGCGGTTCTCTGACCGCCATCCCGGTCATTGAAACGCAAGCCGGCGACATCTCCGCCTACATTCCGACGAACGTCATTTCAATCACCGACGGCCAAATCTATCTCGAAACCGACCTGTTCCACGGCGGCATCCGTCCGGCCATCAACGTCGGCCTGTCGGTGAGCCGCGTCGGCGGCAACGCCCAGATCAAGGCGATGAAGCAGATTGCCGGAACGTTGCGGCTCGATCTGGCGCAGTACCGCGATTTGGTCGCGTTCGCTCAATTCGGCTCCGAACTCGACAAAGTGACCCAGGCGCAGCTCAGCCGCGGCGAGCGGCTCACCGAAATCTTGAAGCAGGATCAGTACGCGCCGCTGCCGGTGGAGAAGCAAATCCTGATCATCTTCGCCGGCACGAATGGATACCTGGACGATCTCGAGGTCAGCCAATGCCGCGCCTTCGAGCGCGGTCTATACGAGTTTTTGGACGGCAGCCGTCCCGAATTGCTCAGAAAGATTCGAGAGAAGAAAGCTCTCGATGATGCCATCCGCGGAGAGGTTCACAAGGTGCTGGCCGAGTTCAAGCAGCGGTTTTTGGCTGAGCGCCGAACAAGCAAATAGCCGTTTTGGTCATACCGAGCCCCCAGGCACCTGCCTGGGGGGCTGCAATCCCCGTGGCGGGTGCCACGGGGCTCGGCAATAAACGAAATCTCTGGAGCACAATGCCCACCCTGTTAGATTATCGCCGCCGCATTCGCTCCGTCCGGAGCACGCAGCAGATTACCAAGACCATGAAGATGGTGGCGGCAGCGCGGCTCCGCCGCGCGCAAGAGCGCGTTTTTTCCGCGCGGCCCTATGCTCAAGAAATTCTGGCGGTGCTGCGGTCGCTGGTGAGCCGCATCCCTGCCCTTCCGGCAGGCGGGGAAGAAGCGGTCCACCCGCTGCTGGCGCGCCGGCCGGAGGAAAAAATTCTCGTGCTGGTCCTGACGGGCGACCGGGGCCTCTGCGGGGCGTTCAATGCCAATGTTCTGCGGCGCGCGGTGGAATTCCTCAAAGAGAAAGAAAAGCGCAGCCCGGAAATCGTCGCCATCGGCAAAAAGGGTCGGGATTATTTCCGCAGCCATCGCCGGAAGATGGCCGAGGAATACGTCAATGTTTTTGCCCGGCTGGACTACGCCCAGGCCAGTCAGGTTGCCGGCCGGGTGATCGCCCTCTACGCTGAAGCCAAGGTGGACGCGGTTTACGCCATTTACAACGAATTCAAGAGCATCCTGGCGCAAAAGTTGACCACCGAAAAACTTTTGCCCATCGAAGAAATCCCGAGCGCCCGGCAGGAGTGGGTTGCCGGCCGCGCCCGCGCCGAAGTTCGCCCGGAGACGAAGCCAGCGCCGGCCGAAAACCCGGTGGATTATATCTACGAGCAACCGGCACAAGAGCTCTTGAAGAAGTTGTTGCCGCGCCACCTGACCACGCAAATCTTTCGCATTCTGCTGGAATCGGCTGCTGCCGAGCACGCTGCCCGGATGACGGCGATGGATGCGGCGACCAGCAACGCGGCCGAGCTGATTGACCGCATCACCCTCGAGATGAACCGCGCCCGCCAGGCAACGATTACGAGGGAGATTATCGAGATCGTCTCCGGCGCGGCAGCTTTGAGGTGAGGCGACGCGGTGAGCCTGTTGCTAAAGGTGCCGAGTGCTGAGTGCCGGGTGCCGAGTAAAGATAACTGACTTTGAGGGAAGATGCTTGTAAGACGCTTTGAGGATTTGAAGGTTTGGCGGGAAGCGCATGCTTTGGTTTTGGAAATCTACAAGGCCACATCGGAGTTTCCTGACCGAGAGCGATTTGGGTTGGCAGCGCAATTGCAATGGGCAGCCTCTTCGGTTGCAGCCAATATTGCCGAAGGCTTTGGGAAGCGTTCGCGGAAAGAATTCATGCGCTATTTGGAGGTCTCGAACGGATCATTGGAAGAGACGCGCTATTTTCTGATTCCGAGTCGGGATTTGAGATACCTGGAGCCAAACAAGTTTTCAGCCTTGATTGAGTCGTTGGATTTGACAAATCGTCTTCTTGGCGGTCTGAAGAAATCATTGGCCAAACCGAGGACCTTTACTCAGCACTCGGCACCCGGCACTCGGAACTTGTAGTTATGAGGAGAACGCAATGAGCAACGTGGGCAAGGTGGTCCAGGTCATCGGGCCGGTGCTCGACATTCAATTCGAGGAAGGAAAATTACCGGCGATCTACAACGCCCTGCGGGTGACGAGCGAAGGCTTCGACGTCCCCCACCCGATGGACGTGATCGCCGAAGTGCAGCACCACTTGGGCGAGAGCCGGGTGCGAGCCGTCTCGATGAAGCCAACCGAAGGCATGGTGCGCGGGATGAAAGCTTACGACACCGGCAAACCCATCACCGTTCCGGTGGGCCGGGCGGCGCTCGGCCGCGTCATGAACGTGCTGGGCGAGCCGGTGGACAATCTTGGTCCCATTGTCTCTGATACTCACTATCCCATCCATCGTCCCGCCCCGCCGCTCGAGGACCAGTCCACCACGCTCGAAATGTTTGAGACCGGGGTGAAGGTCATTGACCTGCTTGAGCCCTATTTGAAGGGTGGGAAGATCGGTCTCTTTGGCGGCGCCGGGGTCGGCAAGACCGTCATCATCATGGAGATGATCCACAACATCGCGCTCAAGCACGCCGGCCTTTCTGTCTTTTCCGGCGTGGGCGAACGCACCCGCGAAGGAAATGACCTCTGGCTGGAGATGACGGAATCAGGCGTGATTACGCCGGGCGATCCGGAGAAATCGCGCGCCGCGCTGATCTACGGGCAGATGACCGAACCCCCCGGGGCCCGGCTGCGGGTGGGTTTGACCGGGCTCACGGTGGCGGAATACTTCCGGGACGTGGAAGGGCTGGACGTGCTTCTCTTCATTGACAACATCTTCCGCTTCGTGCAGGCCGGTTCGGAAGTTTCGGCGTTGCTCGGCCGCATGCCCTCGGCGGTCGGCTACCAGCCCAACCTCTCGACCGAACTGGGGGAGCTTGAAGAGCGCATCACCTCGACCAAGCGCGGCTCGATTACCTCGGTGCAGGCGATCTACGTCCCGGCCGATGATTACACCGACCCGGCCCCGGCCACCACCTTCACCCACCTCGACGCCACCACCAACCTCTCGCGCCAGATCGTCGAGCTGGGGATCTACCCGGCGGTGGATCCACTGGCCAGTTTCTCGCGCATTCTCGATCCCCGCGTCGTCGGCCAGGAGCACTACAACGTCGCGCGAGCCGTGAAATCCATCCTCCAGCGCTACAAGGACCTTCAAGACATTATCGCCATCCTCGGCATTGATGAGCTTTCCGATGAAGACAAGCTGGTCGTCGCCCGCGCGCGCAAAATTCAGAAATTCCTTTCGCAGCCCTTCTTCGTCGCCGAGCAGTTCACCGGCCTCGAGGGAAAATACGTCAAAATTGAGGAGACCATCAAGGGCTTCAAAGAAATTGTTGAGGGCCAGCACGACGACATTCCCGAGCAAGCCTTCTATATGGTCGGCACCATCGAGGAAGTGCTGGAGAAAGCGGAGAAGATGAAGGCTGCGGCGTAG
>DATBWB010000187.1 GCA_036514995.1 Candidatus Acidiferrales bacterium | reverse complement strand
GCGCCTTCGCTCGCCATCCGCGCGGCCATCTCGCGGCCAAGGCCTCGAGCAGCGCCGGTGATGAGAGCAACCCGGTTGCTTAGTCGCACGCTTCACCCCGCTCGCTCAGACGACCCTGCGCGGGAGGGAAGGCGAAAGCCTTCCCCCGCATTTTTGGCAAGGTGGTCCGTTTTCATCTCGCCGTCCTAGTGCCGTTCCAACTTAATGAGCCTATACATCTCGATCCTGTATGCTCAATAAAGCATGCCGTGTGACTTGCGGGAAATGGCCCCAAATAGTTGGAACGGCACTAGCCGTTTCCTTAAGCGACTAGAAGGTGAACTTGAGGGCGAACTGAATCACCCGCGGCCCGGTGCTGGTGGACGTAATGCTGCCCAATGTTCCCGGAACGAAGACGTTGTTGCTCGGGTTCAAGAAATTCACGGTATTGAAGAGGTTGAAGAACTCCGCCCGAAACTCGAACTTGGTCGCCTCGGTGACCGGTATGAATTTGACGACGCTGAAATCAATGTTGCGCTGGTCGGGACCGCGGATGATGTTGCGTCCGGAAGTCCCAAACGGCGCTGCGTTCGCACAAGTGGGAGCGAAGGCCGAGGTGTTGAAGAACCGGCCGAGCTTGTCGTGTACCGAGCCCTCGATTTGGAGCGGGGGCGGAGAGGGGACGAAGTCAGCCCGGTTGAAAAGCGCCGAGCCCAACGCGCAAATCACCGAGAAGGGAGTGCCCGACTGGAAGGTGGCAATGCCGGCCAGTTCCCAGTCGTTCAGGAACGACTTTGCCCACTGCGAGTCACCATGATAAAACTTCGGCAGGTCGTACACGCCGCTGAAGACGAAGCGGTGGGGGCGGTGGAAGTCAGAGACGGCTCGCTGCGACTTGCGGTTTTGTTGATCGCCGGGGGCGGCCGCGAGTTCGTTGGTCGGCGCGCCGGAAATATCGTCGATCGACTTGGAAAAGGTATAAGAGGCAAGGAACTGAAGACCCTTGCTGAAGCGCTTGGTCAGGCTCGCCTGCAACGAGTCGTAGTGGGAACCGGCGGTGGTCTCGGCGCGCTGGAATCCGTTCAAGACCTTGTTGGCCGAGAAGCCGGAACCACTGAACGGCGGCGTTCCCGTCGCGCCCTGGTTGAAGGTGAAGATATTGATGAGCTTGGTCCCTTTCGAACCCACGTAGCCGATTTCGAGGAGCCAACTCTTCACCGGCTCCCACTGGAAGCCGAAGTTGTAATGATAGACATACGGCATGCGGAAGTTTTGATCCACGTAGAGCCCGCTGACGGGCGTTCGCAAAGCCGGCAGCGGAACTCCAGCAAAGTAGAAAGGAATGGGCGAGGGAATGGTCGCCGGGTCAATCGGGAAGGAGGTGGTGGCCAGGTTGGGAAAGGGATTGGCAAACGAACCCAGCCCAACCCCGATCACGTCAAAGGGATAATTGAATATCTGGAAGTTGGCGATACGGGTGGAGAAGCGGTCGAAATAGACGCCCATGCCGCCTCGCCAGACGAAGTTCCCGCCGGAATAAGGCTTCCAGGCAAAACCGAAGCGAGGGGCGAAATTCCAGTCGTTCGGATTGATCGTATCGCCTTTCTTTAGCAAGACGAAGCCATTGGGGGGATTGCAAGGGCTTGCAATCGTGCAAGGCAAGGTGTTACGGGCAAAGACGGCGGGGTCAAAATTGGCTATGCGGCCGCGGATTTCGCTGATGCCGCCGTTGAAGCTGACCCGGAATCCGGCGTTGATTGTCAACTTGTCAGAAATGCGGAAATCATCCTGGGCGAACCAGGAGACATCGGTAGCCCGCATGCCGCGGTCACGCACGCCGTTGCCCAGCAGGCCGAGGGCAATGTTGCCTGCCAGGAAATCGCGGAACGAATTGAAGTTGATCTGCCCGCGCGAGAAGAAGTTGAAGAAGAAATCCACCTGATAGCGGCGGAGGTCACCGCCGAGCCGGAGAGAATGCCGCCCGCGCGTGTAGGAGACCATATCCGACCAGGTGTAGGTCTCGACCACGGATTTCTGGTCGGCCAGCGTCGTCGAGCCGATCGAAAAAAGCCCCAGCACCTGCATGGTGGCCATGCCGGGAAACTGGGCCGCCAGCGGATTGTTGATCCCGAACTGAGCATTGGTGAACGGCTCTTCCGGAGTGGAGGGGCCGCGAATGCGGCTGAAGCCAAAACGAGCTTCATTGATGACCCGCGGGCCAAAGACGTGGGTATCGGTGATGGTAAGCACGCGGTTGCGAAACTCAATGTCACCGCCGTAGCCGGGCATCTGGAAGGGGTTGCTGCCGACGAAAGTGAACAACGAGTGAAACTGGGGAGCATTGGAGAAGAAGAATTTTCCCGATAGTCTGTTTGCGGCTGTCAGATCGTGATCGAGGTTTACGTTGAACTGATCTTCGCGGAAGCGGGAGACCCCGCTGAGCGGCGTGCTGATCAAGGTGGTCGGCGTAGCTCCGGTGGCGGCGGCGCTGGGAATGGCGAACTGGCCGTTGGGCAGCGTGGCCTTGAGCAAGGCCCGGCTGATGGGATGGAGCGTGGTCGGAGGAGAAAACTGTGCGGTAAGCGCATCCAGTGCCGCATCGCTGCGGTCATCCGTCAAGCCCGAAGGAATGAAAGGGAAGGTCAGACTATTGGTCAGGGAAGCGCCGTTGCGCTCGCGCGTCCCCTGGTAGGATACGAAGAAGAAAGTCTTGTCTTTGACGACGGGGCCGCCGAGAGTGCCGCCGAATTGATTGCGGGTCAAAACCGGTCGAGGGCGAGCTTTGGCATTCAGGAAGAAATCGTTGGCGTTGAGCACCTTGTTGCGCAGGAACTCGTAGAGGTTGCCGTGGAGCTCGTTGGCGCCCGATTTGGTGACAGCGGCGACATTGCCGCCGCTGTTGCGCCCCTGCGAGGCATCGTACATGGAAGTTTGCACGATGAACTCTTGAATGGCATCCGGGGCGGGAACGGAAATGTTCGGGGTCGAGTTGGTGCCCGGGCTGTTGACTTCAGTGCCGTTGACGATGACGTTGTTGCTGGTGCTGCGCTGGCCGTTGACGGAGATGTTCACGTCGCCGCGGCCGAGCTCAGTGTTGTTCGACAGGCCCGCCACCGTCCCCGGGGAGAGGGTTAAGAGTTGCTGGAAGTTGCGGGTGGGCAAGGGAAGCTGCCGGAGCTGT
>DATBWB010000186.1 GCA_036514995.1 Candidatus Acidiferrales bacterium | reverse complement strand
GAAGAGCAGGTGGCCGACGCGGTGAAGCGGGGCGGAAAAGTCCTCGCCGGCGGCAAGCGCCCTGAGGGGGCGGAGTACGCCAAAGGCTTCTTCTATCTGCCGACACTGCTCGCCGAGGTGCCCGACGACGCTCGCATCGTGTGCGAGGAGTCCTTCGGCCCCGCGCTGCCCATCTTCAAGGTCAAGGACCTTGACGAGGCCGTCGCCCGCGCCAACAGCTCCATCTTCGGCCTGGGTTCGTCTATCTGGACGCGCGACCTCGGCAAAGCCCGCGCCGCCGCCGAGCGCCTTGAGGCCGGCAATGTCTGGATCAACTCCCTGCACATCGGCTACGACGAAATGCCCTTTGGTGGTGTCAAGTCGAGCGGCATCGGCCGCGAGCACGGGCCGGAAGCGCTCGAGGATTACCTGGAGCCGAAGGGCGTGGTCGTCGCGACCGGTTAGCTTTTGGTTTATTGGTTCATTGGTTTATCGGTTGATTGGTTCATCGGCTGATCGGATCCGGCGCACGCACCTGCCTCCAATCAACCACTAAACCGGTAAACTAATAAACCACTAAACCAATGAACCAATAAACCGATAAGCCAATAAACCAGCCATGGCGAAGATGATTATTGCCGGCAAGCCCGCCGAGTCCACCTCCGGCCTGACAGGTAGGGCAAGGCCTTGCGCCTTGCCGCTAGGACGGCAGGGGACAAGCCCCTGCCCTACCCGAAACGAGCAATGAAACCTTCAACCGAGCAAACGTCGTATCCGAAGCGAAAACACATCCGCTTGCCAGTCGATGCCTATCACAAGCCTGGTGCGTGGTACTTCATTACCATCTGCTGTCGGAACAAGGAACCCCGTTTTCAATCAGCCCCACTCCGGGACTTAGTGCAAGAGGTTTTGCATCAAACAGCCGCTGCCCACTATGTGGAGGTGGCAGCCTATAGCATTTTGCCCGATCACCTTCACCTGATATGCTCAGCGGGACCCCAGGGAGTTCCCGGATTCATGCGAGCCTTCAAAAGCAAAACTGCTCTGGAAATCAGTCGCCGAATTGGGGAATCATCCCCCTGGCAAGCGCGGTTCTTCGACCACAAACTTCGCAGTGATGAATCACTGCGCCAGAAATGCGAATACATATGGATGAACCCAGTACGCCGTGCTTTGGTTCGGAGGCCAGAGGATTATCCTTGGAGCGGCGTAGTCCGATCGGGGTAGGGCAAGGCCTTGTGCCTTGCCGCTAGAACTATGGCGAAGATGATGATTGGCGGCGAGCCCGCCGAGTCCACCTCGGCCGAGTGGTTTGAGGTGCGGAATCCGGCCACGGGGGAAGTCGTGGAGACGGTGCCGAAAGGCACGGTTGAGGACGTGCAGCGGGCGGTGGCGGCGGCCGAGAAGGCGCTGCCGGAGTGGTCGGCGCTCGCGTCGTCCCGCCGCGGTGAGATCCTGCACAAGGCCGTCCACCTTATCCAGGAGCACGAATCGGAACTGGCGAAGCTGCTCACGGAAGAGCAGGGCAAGCCGCTGAGCGAGTCGGTGCGCGAGCTGCGTCGCTTTGCTCACACGCTCGAGCACTATGCCGGCCTGGCCAAAACCATCCGCGGCGGCCACATCCCGCGCCTGGATGAAGGCAAGTACGGATTGATCTTGAAGCGGCCCATCGGAATTTGCGGAGCGATTGTGCCGTGGAACTTTCCCGTGTCATTGCTCGGAAACAAGCTGGGCCCGGCGCTGCTGGCCGGGAACGCCGTCATTGTCAAGCCCGCCAGTACCTCGCCGCTGACTGATATTCGCTGTATTGAGCTGCTCTGCGAGGCCGGCATCACGCCCGGCGCGCTCAATATTGTCACCGGCCCGGGCGGGACGGTGGGCGAAGAAATCCTGCGCCACCCGGCCATCCGCAAGATTGGTTTTACCGGCGAAACGCGCACCGGCAAGCACGTGATGGAAGTCGCTGCCCGGGAAATCAAGCGGGTGACGCTCGAACTCGGCGGGAGCGACCCGATGATCGTGGCCGACGATGCCGACCTGGAGGCGGCCGTCAGCGCCGCTGCCGTGGGCCGCTTCTACAACTGCGGCCAAGCCTGCCTGGCCATCAAGCGGCTCTACCTTTTCGAGCGCATCCATGACGATTTTGTCTCGAAGCTCGTAGAGAAGGTGAAGCGGCTCAAAGTGGGCAATGGGCTCGAAGCGGAGACGCGGCTCGGGCCGCTCCACACCGCGGCGCAGCGCGAAGAGGTGGAGGAGCAGGTGGCGGACGCGGTCAAGCGCGGCGGAAAAATCCTCGCCGGCGGCAAGCGCCCGGTAGGGCGGGAGTACGAGAAGGGCTTTTTTTATCTGCCGACCCTTTTGAGTGATGTTCCCGACGAGGCCCGCATCGTTCAGGAAGAATGCTTCGGGCCCGCCCTGCCCATCTTCAAAGTGAAAGATTGGGAGGAGGCCATCGCTCGCGCCAACCATTCCATCTATGGCTTGGGCTCGTCGGTCTGGAGCCGCGACCTCGCCCGGGCGATGGCGGCGGCCGAGCGCATCGAGTCGGGCTATACCTGGATCAACTCGGCTCAGATCATTTACGACGAGTTGCCTTTCGGCGGCGTGAAGTGGAGCGGGCTCGGCAAGGAGCACGGCTCGGAAGCGCTCGACTACTATATGGAGACGAAATCCGTCGTCGTCGGCAAAACTTAGCGGAGAAATTCGATGACTGAGCAGCTTGTTCGCTACACCGTCCAGGACGGTCTGGCCATCCTGGAGATCAACAATCCTCCGGCCAATACCTACAACCTCGACCTCTTGTGCCAACTCGATGCCGCGATCGTCCAGGCTCGCTTCGATTCAAACGTTCACGCCATTGTGCTGCGCGGGGCGGGGGAGAAATTCTTCTCCGCCGGCGCAGAAATCCGGTTCATCTCCGAGGCTTCGCCTGAGATGCGCTACAACTTCTCTCTGTTCGGCCACGAAACCCTTCTTCGCCTCGAGAACACGCCGAAGCTGGTGGTGGCGGCGCTGAACGGCCACACGGTGGGCGGCGGCCTCGAGATTGCCATGGCGGCTGACCTACGGCTGGCCAAGAAGGACGGCGGGCGCATCGGGCTCGCTGAAGTCAACCTGGGCGTGATCCCCGGGATGGGCGGCACGCAGCGGCTGGCGCGGCTGGTGGGCCGCGGGCGAGCGCTCGAACTGGCCGCCACCGGCGTTACGTTCTCGTTCGAGGAAGCGCAGGAGATGGGTCTGGTCAACCAGATCTTCGAGCAGCAGAGCTTTTTTGACGATGTGGTCGCCTATGTGCGACAGTTCATCCCGCCCGCGAAATCCAGCCTGGCGGTCGGCCGCATCAAGCGCGCCATGAAGTCCGGCCTCGAAGCATCCCTGAGCGAGGGCCTGGCGCTCGAGCGCGAGGTGCTGGCGCAAGTCTTCGCGAGCGAGGACGCCGCCGAGGGGATGAAAGCCTACCTCGAAAAGCGCATGGCCAAGTTCAAAGGCCGCTGACTTTCCTCGCAGGAACTCTGTACTTGTGCACCAGGAAGGCCTTAGGATAGAGTTCTGATCTCCACTACAAATCAAAGGAGGCATTCGATGGCTATTGTCAATCCCCTCTCCAAAGAAAAGGCTGCTCCGGAAGTGCATGAAATCTACGACGCGCTGGCAAAAAAATTTGGCAAGATGCCCAACTTCTTCGGCACGATGGCTCACCGGCCTGACGTGCTGAAGAAATTCGTCCCACTTTACGGCGCCATCATCAACGAAGGGACCGTCGATCCCCGCTACAAGGAGCTGGCCTACCTGAAAACGGCGATGCTCAACGGCTGCGAGTATTGAACGCGGGCCCATATCGCTTCGGCGAAGCGAATCGGCATCACCGACGAACAAATTCAGGCCCTACACTTCTACCAACGCAGCCCACTTTTTGACGAGAAGGATAAGGCGACGATCCTCTATGCCGAACGGGTGACCCGCGGGGCGGCGGCCATTCGCCCGGGCACGCTTGAGGAATTGCGCAAGTATTACGACGAAGGCCAGATCGTCGAGCTCACACTGGTCATCTGCATGGCGAACTTTACCAATCGGTTCAACGACAGCCTCGCCACCATCCCCGACCTCGGGGTATAGATAGCAGCGGGCGAGCGAAGGTTGGGGGCGTCGAGCGGAGACCCCCTGTATGGTCAGGGACGCTTCTGCTCCGGGCTGACAGACGAATTCTCCCCACAGCTTGAAGTCAAAACCCTGGCTAACCCGGCGTCTTGTTCCTATGCCATGTGGAGTGATACCCTGCGCCGGGATGAAAAAGCTTTTCTCCGGCTTTTTGCTTTTGCTTGTCGGGGTTGCGCCGTAGGGCTGGGCGCAAGTCTTCGCGAGCAGGGTAGCGTCCGCCCATGCGGTCGGGCGAGGATGGAACCGATTTAGCGCTCGACGTCGAAGTAGATGCGGGCGGTGACGCGGTATTCGGTGATTTTCTTGCCGTCCAGCCCCATCTCCAGTTCGGCGACTCGCGCCCACTTCATCCCGCGCACGCTCTTGGCGGCCTCGGCCACCGCATTCTCGGCGGCACGGGCGAAGCTGTCCTTCGAAACCCCTACAATCTCGATGACCTTCTGAGCCATGACATGCCTCCTCTCGACTGCCAAACTTTGGCGCCCGCGGCGGACAAGCGCGCAATGAATCCCTGTGACTCACGTCCGGTCAATCCTGCCCGCGTCTTCGGGCTTTCTGAGTCTTCGAGCCACCGATAGGGGTCAACAACCTCAACGCCGTGGAGCACTTTCTTGACGTCATCCGTCCGCGTCTTCGGCGGGGTCTTGTGAGTCCAATCCTGGGCCCATACAGCCGAAGCGCCGAGAAACACGAGAAGCTGCAGCCACCTGAGGGTTCCTCGGCGACAGCGATAGAGCCGGGGGTTCTTTGTGGCTCGCCCGGACATTTCAGTTACTCCTCTCTCGGCCATTCGCGTGTGAGTTGGGAGTCAGAGCTTAGAACGGAATTCACAGCCAGCACAAGCCGATTTGCAACCACTGCTCTTGCTTCGGAGTGAGCCCCGCCAGAGCCTGTCGATTCGCTCCCAACCTGCATGCCTCACGGCGGCAAGCAAATCGTGAGCCCAGAGGCATCGGTCTAGGTTTGATAGCCCAATCCTCCCACGGCTTGAAATCAAGAAGCCGCGTTGACAGCGTAGAGCGGGCGTCTTGTTCACATGCGATGCGAAGTGATACCCTGCGCAGCGATGGGAAAGTTATCTTTGTTCTCTTTGCTTCTCCTTGCCGGGGTTGTGCCATGGGACCCGGCGCAAGTGTTTGTTATTGACAGAGACGTTCCGGTGGCAATGCGCGATGGGGTGGTGCTGCGCGCCGACGTCTGGCGACCCGCCGCTTCCGGCCCATTCCCGGTGCTGGTGTATCGCACCCCCTACGACAAACGGCGCGCGCCGGAGAGCTACACGACGTTCCGCCTCGCAGTTGAGCGGGGCTATGCCGTCGTCATCCAAGACGTGCGCGGGCGTTACGCCTCCGAGGGGGAATTCGTCCCCTACCGCCAGGAGGGTCGCGACGGCTACGACACGATCGAGTGGGCAGCCCGGCAGGCCTGGTCAAACGGGTCGGTGGGAACGTTTGGCCTTTCCTATCCGGGTGCGGTGCAATGGCTGGCCGCGCTGGAACGCCCGCCCCACTTGAAAGCGATGGTCCCGGCGATGACCTTTTCCACGCCGCAGAATTTTTTCTATTTGGGTGGCGTGTTCGACCTTTCCTGGATCGGGTGGATCTGGAACAACATTGCGCCCGACACCCGCGCGAGAAAGAATCTTGCAGGGCCAAAAAGCGAGGAGGGAGCGCGCGCCGAGTGGCTCCGCGTGCGGGAGACGCTCCAACGCCATCTGCCGCTCAGCGAGTTGGGGGAACTCAGCGAAGTGGCGCCCTACTACTACGAATGGTTGCGCCATCCACCGGGCCATCCCTGGTGGGACTGGGCCGAAATGCGCAACAAGTATGGGCGCGTCGGTGCCGCCGTGCTGAATCTCTCCGGCTGGTATGACGAAGCCTATGGTCCGGAAGGGGCCACAACCAACTTCAGGGGTTTGGCAGCCTCCCGCAAGAGCCAGACGGATATCCGCACGAAGTTGGTTATCGGGCCGTGGACCCACGGGGTGCATGAAACCACCGAGACGAAATCGGGCGAGCGCGAATTTGGCCCGGCGGCGGGCATCGATTACGACGAACTGGTGCTGCGCTGGATGGATCGCTACCTGCGAGGGCGCGACAACGGTGTTGACCGGGAAAAGCCCGTTCGCATTTTTGTGATGGGGGAAAACGTCTGGCGCGAGGAAGACGCCTGGCCGCTCCCACAGACTCGCTACACCCCGCTCTATCTCGCGGCGACAGCATCAGAAGGAAAGGCCGGAGGCTTGAGTTGGGCGGCTCCGAGGCAGAACGAGCAGGCGAGTGCGTTTCTCTCCGACCCGACCAATCCCGTGGTGGACCCTTTCGCCACCTCTTCAGGTGCCCATGATTACCGCGAGCTGGAACGCCGGAGCGACGTGCTGGTGTTCGACACCTCACCGCTCGAGCGCGACCTCGAGGTCACGGGGCCGATCACCGCCGAGATCTTCTTGTCGTGCGATGCGCCGGACACCGACCTTTGGGCACGGCTGATTGACGTTGCGCCGGACGGCACTGCCTTCAACCTGATGAGCCCGGGCCTGGAGGTCATCCGCGCCAGCTACCGCAACGCCGGCCGCGGGCGCGAGCCCCGATTCTATCGGAGCAAGCTGCTTCGGCCGAACCGCGTGTACAAACTCCGGCTCACGAATCCGGTGACCAGCAACGTCTTCGAGAAGGGCCACCGCATTCGGGTGCAGATTTCGACCACGTTTTTCCCTCACTTTTCCCGGAATTTGCATACCGGCGAATTGGAAACAGTTTCCTCCGCCATGCGGAAAGCGACCATCCGCATCTACCACGATCGCCGGCGCGCGTCGCGGCTGATCCTGCCCGTGATTCACCGCTGAAGCATCGGCAATCACTGCGCACCGACCCAAGGTGCCGAAGCGGAAGCGATTGCCCGTCATCTCCGGGTGTTGTATCTTCAACCAGCCGGAAGGAAGAGGAACCGGGAACCGCCGATAGGAAAGAGTTGACGACGGCAGAGAGGAGCCGACCAGTCGTCATGACGGACAAGGTCGTGGTGCTGGTGACCTGCGGCAAGGCCGCCGAAGCCCACCGCATCGCTCGGGCGCTGGTCGAGGGGCGGCTGGCGGCCTGCGTGAACGAGCTGGCGGGGCGCGTGCGGTCCGTCTATCGCTGGAAAGGCAAGGTGGAGACCGCCGCCGAGTACGTGCTGCTGATCAAAACTTCCCGGAAATTGCTCGCCGCCTTGCGCGCTGAAGTCGAGCGGCTGCACAGCTATGACGTGCCGGAAGTAGTCGCCCTGCCCATTCTCGCTGGCTCACCCCAATACCTCCGCTGGCTGGAGGAATGCCTGCTGCGTCCAGCCGGCAAGCCCCGCCAAGGGCGGGGCAAGCGCACCGCCCGGAGTGGAGGGAAGAAGAAATGAGCGCCACCTCGCCCGCTGCGGCGGCCTGCCTGCTGGGCACGCGCGCCGGCTTCCGCTGGTTTCACGTCGAAGACGTCCGTGGCCCCGCGCTCGACCAGCTTGCCGCCGAGTTTGGCCTGCACGAACTGGCGATGGAAGACTGCCGCAACGAGCGCCAGCGCGCCAAGCTGGAGGAGTATGAAAACCATCTCTTTGTCATCGTCAACACGGTTCACTTCAACCCGGAGAAGAACGAATGCTGGTTCGGCGAGTTCGATATCTTCGTCGGCAAAGATTTCCTGATCAGCGTGCACGACGGCCCGAGCCGCACGGCGGGCGCTGTGCGGCCCAAGTTCGAGGCCGATCCCAGGCTGGCCCATCCCGGCCGCTTGCTCCACGCCCTGCTCGATTGCGTCGTGGATCGCTATCTGCCCGTGCTGGACAGCATCGACGACCGCATCGACGCACTCGAGGAGGAAGTCCACCGGGGGCCTTCGCCGCGGCTGATTTCGGAAATTTTCGCCATCAAGCGCGCCCTGATCGATTTCCGCCGGGTGGCCATCTCGATGCGCGAGGTCATTAACCAATTGCTGCACCGCACCGAGCCCTGGCTGCGCTCCCAGCAGGCCTATTTCCGCAACGTCTATGACCACATCGTCCGCGCACTCGATTTCGTCGAGTCCTACCGCGACATCCTCACCGGGGTGCTGGACGTGCATCTGACCGCAACCGCCAACCGCACCAACGAAATCGTGAAAGCCCTCACGATCTTTGCCACCCTTGCCCTGCCATTTCTCCTTGTCACCGGCTACTTCGGAATGAACTTTGCCGGTCTGCCGCTGCTGAATCACCCCCATGGCGCACTCTACGTGAGCGGCGGCATGGCGGCGATTGCGCTGGTTCTGCTGTGGCTTTTTAAGCGCAGGGGCTGGTTTTAATCCCAATTCCCGGTTTGAAACTCGGCCATATTCGACTGACAGATGCCGCAGCAAGGACGAGCGAGTCCCTGGATGTGCAAGTAGCCGGGCCCAGCCTTGGCGGGGCCGCTCGCCATTTTCTTCAAGCTGCCCGTCTGAAAACCCGGGGTCGGCTCAATAGCGCCCATTAGCTGGCTTTCTTCGGGTGGCGCTGGATGTAGCCGTGGGCAAACTCGATCAGGCTCGGGCTGTGCATCCCGATCTTCCGCGCTTCAGCCTCAGCGTCTTCAAGCTTCCAGCCGTCCACCAGGACCCTGCGGATCATCCAGAACGCTCCGACGCGGTTTGCCGACCCGCAGTGGATGAATGCGGGGCGGTTCTGCGGGTCTGAGGTGACTTTCAGAAACTCATCCGCCTGCTCGTCTTTCGGCTCCGCGACGCTGACGGGGATGTTGACGTAGCGCAGGCCGAGCTCCTTGGCCTTCGCCGCTTCTTCCTCGGCGTTATACTCGGTCGGGCGCCGGAGGTTGATGATGGCCTTGATGCCTTCCGTCTTCAGCTTCGCCAGTTCGTCCATCGTCGGCTGGCCGCCGGTACAGTACTGCTCGTTGACGCGGAGAAAGTTTTTGATGGAGGAAAAATCCTGCGGCTGCGCCACGGCCACGCTGGCCAGCAGGACGGCGCCAGCCACCAAGCCCAGGTTTCTCTTCATGGCTTCCTCCTGTGACCGCTTAGTCCAACCGCAGGATTTGCATGGTCTGGTCAATGGCGAGCGTAGGGTAACGCTGCCCGGGCGGGCCGGAGTAGCGGGCGGTAACGGTAAAGCTGTTGGCGCTGGTTTCAACGGAGTAAGTGTAACCCTCGCGGCCGGGCTTCTGCATCAAGAGTGCGCCGCTCGAAATCAGCTCCTCGAGCGAGGCATACGACCCGTGTTCAGCGAGGTAGAGTCGCTCGGCCTGGGCGATGGCGAGCAGGTCGTTCTGCACGCCGGTAATCGTGATGGCCTGAGTGGGTGCCGTTCCGTGACCCTCCGGTTGCACTCGGGTAAGGTAAAGGCGATAGATGCCGAAAGCGATGACCAAGGCGATGACGAATGAAATCAGAGCGCGCATGGGGGCCCTGTTTCCACTATCCGCTACCGCTTCTTAAGTGCTTCTTCGATTCCGCGCAGCATAAAGACATCTTCTTTGTTATAAGCCAGCAACTCCTTCAGGTAACGCTCGTCTTTGGACGCTTCCCATTGCTTCCAGGCTTTGTCAGCCCATGCGCCATCCCTGCCGGGCAGGGTTCTCTTGAGTCCCAGCGTTTGCTCAACCGCTTTTTGACCGCCCCAGAGACCAGCCTTCCAGCACTGGGGACATAGGTCAACATGCCTGAATTCTCTGTCCAGAACCACGCCCAGTTGAGCGGCGATGACCGGGAAGTCAAATCCCGTGTGATGTTTCACCGTATCGGGAATAGAGCGCCCGTTGTAAGTTACAATACGGTCAACCCCTCCCAGTGCGTTTATCAATTTCTCCTTGTATGCTTCCTTTCCCACAAGCTGAACAAAGGAATCGTTCCCGCCATCAAGAATGCGTACTCCAATTACGGTTATTTTGTGGTTTTTATGATCATCACATAACTGTGGGTAGCTTAATCGGCCGGTGTAACTAGTCTCGATATCCAGATAGGCGGTCTTCAAGGATCGCCCTCCATCAGATCGTGTTCCCGGTGCTGCTATGCATCCTCTGCATGTAGTTAGCGAGTAAGGGACTCCACGGTCCCCTCGCGGTACGCAAATCCTTCAGTAAGTTTACTCCGATGGCATGGGATTGGACAATCGCATCCCGGTGAGTGGGGTACCACCAGGTTATTCCTTTCGACCACGCTCCGGGGAAACGGCAGGTTCACCAAAGGCTTGCTAGTTTTCCGGCACGGTGAGGCGAGGGTCGGGCACCGCTCGGCCGATGGCAAAGTGATAGATCACCTGGCCGGCGGATGGTTCCAGGTTCAAAAAGCGGTGAACGTCATCGTCATAGAATGCCCCGATGCCGGTTGAATTCCAGCCAGTAGCCTCCGCGCCTAGATAGAGTCGCTGGCCGATGGCGCCAGCTTCAAAATGCGCATAGCGGTAGCCGCGGTTTCCAAAAGCGCGGGCAGCGGCTTCGAGGTCCGCAACCAGAGAGAAGGCAACGCAGGCATGACCGGCGAGCGGCTGCTCCAAACTGAGATAAGCAGCCGCCCGCTGGACGTCTCCGAGATGCATCGGTTCAAGCCCCGCCGCGGCAGGCTCGGCGGCGTGATACCGATAGACGCCGCTCAGAATCCCACGTACGCGGTGGACATAGAGATAGAGCTGGACTAGATCAGAGCCCTTTCCGCCGAAAAGATTCCCACGGAAATCGGCGCGAAAATCAGCGGTAGCGTGACGAAGGATAACGCCGAGGTCGGCAGCTTCCATGGGCTGTGTCTCCGGGTCGAAATCGAGCGCCGACCGACGCCGGCGGGCAATCATGCCTAGGGGCAGATCTCGAGATGGTGTTTCCGCAAGGCTTAGGCTGTCCGGTGACGCCCGAGAGGGAGAGAGGGCCGGTGGCACTGGCAGCGGCTCAGACGGCGGCAACAGGGTGGAACGATGCATGCCCAGAAGCAAATAGTAGGGAACCTCTTCGTCGGAAAGCTCGTTGGCAACCCCGCCCGGCGGCTCGACAAAAGAATCGTGCGTTTTATTGGTCGGGGGCGTTCCGGCTGAGCGCGGCTCCACGCCAAAGACCAGCACGGCCATCGGCGCTTCGTCAGAAGACTCAAGGCCGAGAGCGCAAGCCAACTCAAGATCGGGAAAATGGCTGAGCCAGACCCCTCCGAGGCCCAGCGCTCGCGCCGCACAGAGGAGCGACATCGCCGCATGCCCCAGGTCATGACAGCAGTAGCGATAGGCCCGGTCGCGATACTTCCATGCTTCTCGCCAAAGAATCGAAGTTAGAAGGACAATGAGAGGAGCTCCGGCGAGCCATTCGATGCTGCAAACGTCGGCCAGCTTGGCAGCCCAGGGGCCGCGGGAACGCCTTTCGAGCGCGTGGTCGAGGACGCGGTAGTGGTAGAGACCTTCCTCTAGCTCGCTGTTCGCACTTCCCGAAGCCTTCGCCCCGATGTTTCGGGGCAAGGGAAAATCGGGGCTCGCGCCAACAACGACATGCGTTTCCGTGGGATGCAGATTTCCTGATGAGGGGTTGACCCGCAGGCTGTAGCGAAAGTTGGTTTCCGGCACCTGCTTCCATGCGCTGATGGCCATCGAGTGGTGAAGAAGAGCATTCAGCAATTGCAACGTGATCGGCGGCGTCATTGTGCGTGGTTGGGCGAGGCTTGAAATGGTGGCGAAGGTTCCCACCTCCGGCAGTGGCTGGGGTGATCCGAGAGGGATGGTTGGGACGCCGTGATAAACGCGAAATGGATCGGGCTGGTTGCGCCAATCCAGAAAATGGGCGCTCGAGCGAACGGAGACATAGCTATGCTTGGTCGCCTCGTGATAGGCAAACAGCCGGTCGGTTTCGTGATTTTGATCCCGGATAAGGTCGGCCGCGCCTGGTGTCTCGTTCTCGAGCAGGGCGCGGTTCAGGTAGCGCGTCATGGCAACTAGATTTCCGGGTACAGCTCGAAAAAGGCTGCTACCGAGGCGCGGAACTGTTTTTCAATTTGTTCTTTGCTGCCTTGAATCAGGTGCATGCTGATGCGCCCCTCGCGGCTATCTTTGAAGTGGAACGTAGCTTCTTCAACCGAGCCGAGCTCCTCGGCAGGGATCAGCCGCATGCCATAGACGAGTGCCAGGTTCGCCATGGAGGACTCCTTCAGGATGAATCGTTCGCTTCTCCCGCAGAGCGGGATCCCTTCGACTCCGCTCAGGGCAGGCAGGGCAAGCAGGATGAATCCTTTGCCTGTGGTGCGATTCCTCAGCCTATGGAGAAATGTCCCCGGTGTCAAATTTTGTTGGCGCTTTCGCGATGAGAAGTTCACATGATTCGGCAGGGCATCCCGGAGGGTATAATGAGCATCCGGACAGGGTAGGCGGTCGGAGGAACCACGATGAAGCGAACTCTTGCTTTCCCGACGATGCTTCTATGCGGGGCTTTTCCCGTTTGTGCGCAGCAGCCGGTTGCTCCTGTCGAGCCGGGTGAACCTACTCAGGCGGTTGAAGCGGCCAGGCCGCTGGCACCGGCCACGATCACCGTGCCTACAGGGACGCGGCTGCCGATGGTGCTCGTCAACACGGTGACGACCCGAACCGCGCGCCCGGGAGACCCGATTTATTTTGAAACGCTCTATCCGGTGACGATCGAGAACCGCATTGTCATCCCTGCGGGCAGCTTTGTGCGTGGCCAGGTGACTGAGAGCAAACGTCCCGGGCGGGTAAAAGGCCGCGGCGAGCTGATGGTTCGCTTTGATGAGTTGATTTTGCCCAACGGCTATACCATTTCGCTTTCCGCCAACGTAAATCAGGCGGGCACGGGCGGCGGTGAAAAGGTGGACCCGGAGGGGAAGGTGAAGGGCGATAGCGAAAAGGGTCGGGACGCGGGCACCATCGCCACGACGACGCTCGGCGGCGCGAGCATCGGTTCCATTGCCGGCGCAGCCGCCGGAAGCGTGGGCAAAGGCGCGGCGATTGGCAGCGGCGCGGGGGCGGCCGTGGGGATCCTCGGCGTGTTGTTAACCCGCGGGCCGGAGGTGCAGTTGCCCCGCGGCACGACGGTGGATGTTGTCCTGGACCATGATATTGTGCTCGATGGGTCGCGGATTCATTTCACCGATGCCGGTCGCTCTTCCGTCTTGCCCGCCCCCGGCGACCGCACCCAGGATCGCTCGCGCGTGCCCCTGTCGCGCTTTCCTTTCCCTTACTGACTTCACCCAGAAGGCCCGATTTGGGGGCGGCCTGAAGGCCTGCCCCTACAGGGCTGCTCAGCGGAAACGCAGCGGAGAAAACGTTTCTATCGGTATCGAGCTGCTTCCGCGCAGGATCAACTCCACCATGGCGCGGGCAGTGGCTGGAGCAAGGAGAATGCCGTTCCGGTAGTGGCCGGTGGCAAGGAAAAGATTTTCGATGTCGCAGGCACCCAGAATGGGCAAGTGGTCCGGCGAATCCGGACGAAGGCCCGCCCAGGATTCCGCGATTTCGGCTTCGCGCAAGCCGGGAACGATTTCTTCCGCTGACGCCCGCAAGCGGGATAGAGCTTCCGGAGTGGTGCTCTTATCAAACCCTACATCCTCGACGGTGCTTCCCACCACGACGCGGCCATGCTTGCCCGGCACCAGATAGACAGCGCCGCGAATCACCCGGCTGAGGCAAGGTCTTGCCATCTTCAGAGCGAGCATCTGCCCACGGATCGGCTTTGTGGGCGCAAGCCTGGCGCACTCGGGCCCCAGCGTAGCCGACCAGCAGCCGGCTGCGACCAAAATCTTGGCGGCAGCGACCCTCTCGCCAGCGGTCTTCACAGCCACGGCGCGCCCATGTTCAACCACGATGGTTTCCACCGTTGCCCTCTCACGCAAGCGAGCCCCACGCTTTTGAGCGGCCACGAAAACGGCCTCCGTAAGTCGGCGATTGTCCACCTGGTGGTCTTTCGGAAGCAGGAGCGCGGAGCAGACCTCCCGGGCCAGCGCCGGCTCAAGCTGCCGCGCTTCTTCGCCGCTCAGCATTTGTCCGGCTAGCTTTTGAGAGGCAAGCATCCGGGCCGCCTGCTCGAGCCGGGCCGCTTCCGCGGCATTGAGGGCGATGAGGAGCGTTCCCTCCGTCCGGTAGTCCACCTCGATGCGGGAGTCGTTCTGCACCCGGGCCAGGAAATCCGGATAAAGAAGCATGCTCTCCAGCGCAAAGGGAAGAAGGGGAAGGTCATGGAAAGTTTCCGAAGTAGGCGCCAGCATGCCGCCGGCTGCCCAGGAAGCTTCTCGGCCCGCCTGGCTGCGCTCCAGAATCAAAACTTTTGCTCCAGCACAGGCCAGCTCATAAGCAACCGCGCCGCTGATGATGCCGCCACCAACGATGAGAACGTCGGGAGTCACCTTCGTCCTTCATCATAGCGGACAGAGGCGGAAAGGAGAAGCAGGCAGCGAACAACATTCGCTTGGGAGAAAGCGTTTGCGGAGGTGGGTGCCAGAGGGGAGGGATCAGCGCCGGCGGAGTTCCAGCAACTCGATCAAGACGGCAACGAGCAGCGTGAGGATGGATGCCAGCAGCCATTCCGTCTTCCAGAAATGAGCCTGCTGCCAGTCCATGAACCAGTCGGAGGCGAGCGAAGGCACTGCCCAGGCGACCAATACAAAGGCTAGCGCGCCCATCAGGAAGGCCATGACGCGGCGCCCCAGCACCAATCTCGTGTGCGCTTCAAAAAACTGTGCCTTTTCGGCGTGCAACGGCCGGCCGCAGTAATAGCAAAAGAAGGCCTGGGGGAGCGATTCGGTCTGGCAAGAGGGACAGACCAACTTCGGCGGCACGCTCACGATCTTGTCCTCGAGCTGCGGCGCCTCCCAGTAGCGCTCCTGCGTCTTCTCCCGAATGCCAGTTGTTTGCGTCACCTGAGCCATCTCGAACGTTTCCCTTTCCCTCCCTCTGGATATGGGCAATCCGCTCTCCAGAAAGGACAGGAAGGCGGGAGGGGATGATGACCTCTAACCATTGTGTTTTCAATGCAACGCGAGGATAGCACGCGGCGGCTGCGCTGCCTGTCCCGAAGCGAGACGCAACTTTTACTGCTGGCGAGAAGAATTTCTACTGGCTTAAGGGAGGGAGCGCGAGAGATCTTCTGAGAGCAAGAAAGCCTTCTGAGCGAGGTTTGAGGCTCTTGCCCAGTCTCCAGTTCGAGCCGCTGTTCGAGCCTGCTTCAGAAACGAACTGGAGCGCTCCAGAAGGTCTTTCTGTGTTGCGTTCAGGCTTTTGCCGGAAGCCCTCCGCAGGTTGTTTTCCGTGCGATTTATCAGGTCATTGGCCGATTCCTCAGCTCGAGCCTTCTCCTGAGGGGTGATGCTGGGGCCCAACTCCGGCGCCGGCTCAGAAGGTCTGGGGGGTTCGGTCGGCGGCGGTACATGGACGGCAATCGGTGGTGGTGCGGGGGAGGGTGGCTGGGCTTTGGCCCGACGATGACAGCCGGGGCTCGAGAAAACAATCAAGCCGGCGGCAATTAGAGCGAGCGCGAAACTGGAGCTGGGGCGCTTCATCGCTTCACCGCGGGGGCAGGCGAAGGCGGAAGGTGGTGCCGCGGCCTACCTCGGAATTAAAATCGATGGAGCCATTGTGAAGTTGGACGACGCGAAAGGTGTTGGCTAGGCCGATGCCGCTCCCGCCCGGTTTGGTGCTGAAAAAGAGCTGGAAAATTTTCTTTCGATCTTCCGGAGGAATGCCTGCACCGGTGTCTTTCACAAGGATTTCGACATGGTGGTCGTCCCGGCGCAAGCTAATGGTGAGTGTGCCGCCGCCGGGCATGGCCTGGCACCCGTTGAGCACCAGATTGAGCAAGGCCTGCTTGAGCAGGTCTCGGTCCACGCGCACCAACGGCAGTGACTGTGGTTGTTCTACGGCGATGGAGATCCGCCCCGCCTCGGCCTGCGGACGCGCCAGCGCAAAAACTTCCATGACCAGCCCGTGGAGGTCGGTATCCACCAGGTGAAGCTCGACCGGCCGGGTGAAATTTCGGAAAGTATCGACAGCGCGGTTGAGCCGGCTGATCTCGTTCTCGAGCACCTGTAGATGTTGGGCGGTATTGCCGTCGGGAGGCAGCTTGCGGCGAAGCTGGCCGAGGTGAAGCGACATGGCGTTGAGTGGGTTTTTGACCTCGTGGGCCACGCCGGCGGTCACCCGGCTGATGGCGGCCAGGCGTTCGGTGATTTCAAATTGCGAGCCGAGCCGCTCGATGGATTCCAGATCCCGGAGCGTCACCAGTGCGCCCAGTTTTTCTCCACGCTCGGCAATGATCTGCACCGACAATGCAGCGCGGTGCGGCGGGTTGCCCTCCAGCTCGACCTCCAGGTTTTCCACTGGGCTCAAATCGGGCTGGGGCAGACCGAGCGCCCGGGCTACCGAAGATCCTTGCGGAAAAATTTCCTGAATCGACCTTCGCAGCAGAGCTTCCGGCTTGACCCCCAGAAATTTCTCCACTGATGGGCTGACCATGATGGCGCGGCCATCGCGCGAAAAAAGCATCAAGCCTTCCTGCAACCCAGTCATGATTTGATCCACGTTGTCCTTGAGGGAACGGTAGCCGGTGCGGTAAGTGCTGAGCTCTTGTCCCAGCCGATCAATCTGGGAAGAGACCTGGCCCAATTCGTCGGTGCGGTCCAGGCGGAGCGTTTGAAACTCGCCGCGGCTCATGCCGTCGAGCTGCTGGCTGATGCGAGCGAGTGGGGCCAGGGCCAGGCGGCTGCCAACGCTCGAAACCAGCGTCGCTGCCAAAACCGCCACCAGCGCCCAGCCCAGCGTGGTTTGGAGTTGCGGGATCAGTTGGCTGTTGAGGAATGTCCCGGAAAGCCCGACACGGATTTCGCCGAAGGGCTGGCGGTTCAGGGTGAGGGGGTAAGTAACCTGAAAGAAAGTTCCCCGCTGGTAGATCGCGCGCGCCTGGGTCAGCCAACCGGCTTCGGCGATGTCGCGGAATTCAGTTCGCCGTGGTTCCACTCGCCCCACTTTTTCAGGCAAATTGGAAGCCAGCACCACGCCGGCGGAGTCGCAAATGGCAATCTCATCCAGCGCCTTCCAGTAGTCCACGCTGGATGTCAGCGCTGCCTGCATGCCCGCGTCGTTTTCAAAAACCGCGCGCAAATAGCGACGCATCTCCTCCGGCTCAGTCGAGCGCGGGCGTTCCGGGGAGGAGTGCAAGGCCAGTCTTGCCTGGTCAAAAACCTGCTGCGCCACCAACTGAGCGCGCTCATGCGTCTGCCGCACGAGCGTCTGGGTGAGATTCCGCGCCCAGAGCGCCGATAGCACGGCCGCGATAGCCAGGACGAGCAGCGAGGCGGCCAGGGTGAACTCAGTTTTGAGACTGGCTCTCATATTCCTTCAACTTATTGTGAAGGGTTTTGAGACTGATGCCGAGCAGTTCGGCGGCGCGGGTCTTGTTGTTATTGGTTGTGGAGAGGGTCTGGTAGATCAGGGCGCGCTCGGCCTGCTCGACGGTGGTGCCGGGTGGAAAGCGAAGCTGTTCCAGGTCGCCTGCGCCCGGGCGCTGCGGACGACAAAAGTCGGGCGGGAGATGATTTCGGGTGATGAGCCCCTCACCGGGCTTGCAGACGACCACGGCCCGCTCGAGCACATTGCGCACTTCACGGATGTTGCCGGGCCAGTTGTAGCTTCGAAAAAGATCGGCCACGTCAGTGGCTACGCCGCGGACCTGGTGATTGTGTTTCTGGTTGAGCTGGCGGATGAGGTGCTCAATCAGGTCGGGGAGGTCTTCCTTGTGTTCCCGCAGGGGCGGAACGTGAACCCGGATCACGTTTAGCCGGTAAAAGAGATCCTGCCGCAGATGGCCGCTTCTCACTGCCTGGTCCGGCTCTTTGTTCGTTGCTGCCAGCACGCGAACGTTGACATGCCTCTCCGTCTTGCTGCCGAGAGGGCGGATCTTGTTGTCTTCAAGAACGCGCAGCAGCTTGGCCTGGGTGGCAATGGGCATTTCAGCGATCTCATCCAGCAGCAGGGTGCCCTCTTGAGCCAACTCGAAGCAACCGACGCGGCGCTCGGTGGCGCCGGTGAACGCGCCCTTTTCGTGGCCAAAGATTTCACTTTCAATCAGCGTTTCCGGCACGGCGGCGCAGTTGATGGCGACAAACGGCTTGTCGTGCCGGGGGCTCAGTTCGTGGAGGGTGCGAGCCACCAGCTCTTTGCCGGTGCCGCTCTCGCCGGTGATGAGGACGGAGGCGGTGGAGGGGGCAATGATGTGGATAAGCCCCAGAATCTCCTGCATGCATTTCGAATGGCCGACCATCTTGCCGAGTTTGCCGGCATCGCGCAGCTCGATCGTCTGCAACTCGATGACCTGCCGGTTGCGAAGACCCTCGACGGCACGATCAACTAACGTGCGGAGTTTTACCTGTTGAAAGCGTTCCAGCGGCTTCTCAACGTAGTAAAAGGCTCCCCGCTCGATCGCCTCCAGTTCGAGATCCTCCGTCCCGTGTCCGGTCAGAACAATGACTTCAACCTTGTGATGGAGGTCGTCCACCAGGCGGCGGAGCAATTCCAAACCGTCGAGCCGCGGCATCTGGTAGTCGGCGATGATGACGGCCGGCGAAGATTCCTCGTATTTCTGGAGCGCGTCCAGACCGTCGGCCGCCGACATGGGCGCATAGCCCCACTGCGAAATCAGCGCAGCCAGCCCCTCCCGCGCGTTTTCTTCGTCCTCGGCAATCAAAATCTTCGTTTGCGCACGATTCATCCGGTGAAGACCCTCGGTGTCATGCCCCGATTAGATCGGGGCAGGGCTCATTCTAGCCGAAAATCTCCGGCCGCGCATGAAACTCGTGCCGTGCCCGCTAACTTGAGACTCGCTGCCCCATTCCCACTCCGGGTTGTTTGGGCTTCAGATAGTAGGGCAACCTTTTGCTCTCGGAAATGTTGGGGGCTTGGTCTTGCGCCAGCGTACGTCCGATGGCGGCCAATCAATATCGTTGACGCGTGTTACCTGGCGGTGTTCGCCGGCAACCAGGGAAGGAGCTCGGTGCAGGGGTTGCCGTGGATGACGTCGAACATGAGCGGGCAGCCTCAAGGTTCCGGAAAGAGGGTGAAAACCTGGCTGGCAGCCCAGCAGCTTACTCCGGCTCCTGCATTGGGGAGTGGTTCCGGTACGCAGTTTTTACACCCGCGGTAGGGATGCTGTTTTCCTCCATAGTACAAGCATTGTGTTATCAATCACTTATTGCCATAGCTGTATGGCAGGCGGGTTGCTGCGGAAGACAGTCTTGTGAGTCCCCAAGGAGGCAGGATGAATTTCAAGGTGGGTAGGCTTGTTGGAGCGTCCAGCCTAGCTGGCTTATTGGTGATTGGTGGAGCCTGC
>DATBWB010000185.1 GCA_036514995.1 Candidatus Acidiferrales bacterium | reverse complement strand
CCAAAGCAAGAACGAGCAGTGTGAGAGGCTTGTCCTCCCGTGTCGCGCTGGCGATCTCTTTCGTCAGCCACTGCTCGGCGAAGCTTCGGGTGCAAAGGCCGGTGACCGGATCGACCGCGGAAGGGTCGTAGCTTTCGACTGCTTGTTCTGACGGGTCCAGCCATCCCACTGGCTGCTGGGGCAGTCGTCTCCGCAGCCGCCGGAACAACCACTGCCGGTGCACGGCATAAGCGCTGAGCAAGAGCACTAAACCCATCAGACCTCGAGTGGTGATTTCGGGATCAAGCTGGAAAAGGGGGTTGTCTGGGCGGAAAAGAGCAGGGACCGAAAGGAGCACGAAAGCCACCGCCGAGAGTAGCATCCCTGCAAGCGTGGTTAGCCAAAGCCATACTTCGCGTCGGCCCAAGCGCCGCAGGTTGGCCTCCACGTTTTGGGACCCAACATAAAACTGCTCTTCATGACTCCACAGCGTGAATTCCACCTTGGGTCTCACTTCGTCACACATCCAGAATGGGTTGCGCGCCTGGGAGCGCTATGCGGGACTGGGCTGTGGGCTGAGTTGAGCTTGGTCGGTTACGAGAGTGACCTAGAATCCAGGATCCTCACTACCTGATTTAAGAGCGTGCATTACGCCGCCCGAATTGTCAACAGTACCTTGAACACTCGCGCGGGGGCTGTCGAGCCTGTGCGAAAAGCGCTGTTTTTCGGCAGGGCACGACGGAACTTGTCCCGAGCGAAGTCGAGGGAGTCGTGCCGTAAGTTCAGCATCCTCAATCCGGCTTCAGCCGCTGAGGACAAGATCGGGTTTTCGCAGACAGTCTATGAGCTCTAAAGATCGGCTTTCCCCCATTTTCGGTTTTCGATTTTCGAGTCTCGATTTTCGACTTTCCGAAGTCATGGGTCTCGGGAGATGGGCTTGTCCTGTGTCCTTGCCTCCTTCTCTCCCTGCCTGCCCTGTTTACCCTGTTTATCCTGAGCGTAGCCGAAGGGAGCGAAGCCGAAGGGCCTGCCCTGCCTTTCGAGCGTAATTGGGACTTGTCACGATTTAGCAGCCTCTTCGGATCGGTGAGTCCCAGTTGCGGTATAATTTGGTTATGAAACAGTTCACGCTTCCCATCATCATCGAAAGCGACGCGGAAGGCTTCTTTGTCTCCTGCCCCACACTCCAGGGATGCTACAGCCAGGGAGACACCTACGAGGAAGCCGTCGAAAACATCAAGGACGCTATCCGATTGCACCTAGAGGATCGCCTTGCCGACGGCGAAGAGATTCCCCAGCATGTATCCGTGAGCCTGTCCACGGTTGAAGTTTCCGTCTGATGCCGAGACTGCCCCGCCTCACAGCCCGTGAGATTGCCGCTGCATTGGAGAAAGCAGGTTTTTCACTAACGAGGCAGAGCGGCAGCCACAAGATTTACAAGAATGCCGCCAGTAAGCGGGTTACTATCCCTTTTCACGGGTCAAAAATCCTCCACCCGAAGCTCCTGAAGAGCATCTTGCGCGATGCCGGCATGAGTCCCGAAGACTTGAGAAAGGTTTCTGAGTGATTTCGCTAACTTGCTGGACGGATGGCGGAAACCCTTGCAACCCTTTCCAGGTCAGCGAGTTTGCTTCGTGCGGCGGGTTGACTCACGTTGTGGCGACATTCACCAAAATGCACGCAGAGTCCCCACAAAAGTCCCCACAGTGCGGTTTCGGCGAGGTGCGAGAAGGTTTGCAACTTGTCGAAATGAAATGGTGGGCCTGGGGAGACTCGAACTCCCGACCCGCGGTTTAGGAAACCGCTGCTCTATCCATCTGAGCTACAGGCCCACGCCGAACCTGCTGCTAAACAATAGAATAGCATACGGGCACGTTTTCGAGACTTGCGCAATGAGCAGCGGTCTTCGAGGAGCTCGGGAACTAACCGGGTGCTGAAAAAGGGCGCGGCGTCCGCACCACTGGCCTGCCCAGGCTGAAAGCCTGTGCCACTTGCTAACCGCTGACGAGCAGAGGTGGCACAGACTTGTAGGCTGTGCCGGTCTTTTTCAGCATCCTGCTAAAGGAGTCTGCCGAACCCTGCGTCGTGGGATCCAATCCCACGGGTGCCGCCGGCCCTGCGTTGCGCCATTATCTGTGCGAAGCTTTGCGATGGCTTTGCCGATCTGCGCCGACTTGAAGAAGATCTTCCCCGCCGTCAGATTGCCAAGAATCTTGTGCTGTCCGACAGCAGCCAAGCCCATGGAAGCAATGCATCCACATTGCGAGCAATCAGGATTGCCGCCGAACTGGCAGGGCACGATTCCAGTCTTGAAGTCGGCCGAGATGGTGTGCGTGGTCTGCACGAAGATGCACGCCTCGGGCGAGCTTGGCGGATTCAAGAACTCCCGGATCAGCGCCTCGAGCATATCCAGCTTGGGGTAAATCCGGCGCAAACGCAGAAGTTCCTCGATCGCCTGCCTGCGCTCCGCTGGTGTAAGAATCTCGGGCGCAATGGCTCCCCTTTGCGGGGTAAACATGCTCATCCAAATCTGTGTGACCTCCTCACGGGGAGTCCAAAGCTGGAGGAACTCTTCAAGATATCCGGGGCGCTTCATCATCTGGCCGGTGATGGTGCAATGTACGGTGATGCGATGGCCGGCGATGTTGTGCAGAATTCTCTCGTAGGTGGCGGGCGTCCGGCGCGCGTCGTGCTCCGGTTGAAGCCCGTCGATGGAGACCACAATTTTTACCTGCGGCAGACTCGCCCACGCAACAGGAATCTGACGGAACGCGCTGGTCACAACTTGCAGGTGGATGCCCATTTGGGCAAGCTTGGGAACCAGGATTTCCAGCTCGCGGTAACGCACCAGCGGGTCGCCGCCAACAAGGGAAAGATGCAGCGGACGATAGCGCCGAACCAGAGCGAGAACACCATCCACGAGTGCGTCGCCTTTGTGATCGGCGAGTTGCCTGAGATTGATTCCATTGTTTAAATGGGCGTCTTCGTAGGCGTAGCATCCCGGACATCGCAGCGGACATTCGCGGGTGATCTCGATGGAGAGATTCGGCCTGTAGCCTTGCAGGATTCTGCCCCACGCCTGAACTACTTCAGCGTGCTTCACCGGTCCCCCTCAGGTGGTAGTTCATTGCTACAGGTTCAGATGCGTTTGCTGCTATTCTTCCCTCAATGTAGAGGGACATTCTATCCCGGATGGGGCTGTGATGGCGAGCTCGAGGAGGTGGTGTTCCCTCAGGGTAGAGCCGATGAGCGGCAGCCTTTGTTCGGACCGGCGCTTCGCTGACCTCCCGCGCCGAATCGGCCTCCTGCCGTAAGCCCCCCAAATTTGGGAACAAGGGGAGAACAATAACGCCCCGAATACAAGAAAAACCAAGCAACAAAACGTATCAAAAGGCAAGACGAGCCAACAAGATAGAAGATTTGGTGGGTTTAGGAAACCGCTGCTCTATCCATCTGAGCTACAGGCCCGGCTTCGTTAATAGTGAATCCTTATTCGAGAATGGTCAAGAAGCAGAAAGGAGCCGTGACCCTTCGACTTCGCTCAGGGCAAGCCCGTGATTCGTGAAGAGTGACCCGTGGATGCGCAAAATATGCCCCTGACCGAGGAAAAAGCAGATGCTTCGTCCCGATTTCATCGGGACTCAGCATGACACGCACGGCTTGATGACTTCGAAATCGCTCACCGTGAAGGCCTGATTTACAGCCAGACCCAGAGGACTTTATGCGGAAGGAAAAGAGCCAGGAGCCCTATGGGATAGGGGTGACCGGAGCAGCGGGTTTGGCTTTCGCGTAGAGGCGGGTCAGGACGGGCGGCACGATCATTGTCGTAATCAAGCTCATGATCACGATGACGGAATAAAGCTCCGCCGACATCACCTTCTGGTTGAGGCCAATTAAAGCGACAATCAGCCCTACCTCGCCGCGCGGCACCATGCCCACGCCGATGCGCAGTGCTTCGAGCCAGCCGAGATTCATCGCCGCCAGGCCGCAGCTCACCAGCTTGCCGACAATCGCCAAAAACGTGACGATTCCGGCGACCAGCAAAATCTCTTTTCGGGCAAACACTCGAATGTCCATCGCCATTCCCATGGCGACAAAGAAGAACGGAACCACAAACTCATAGATGGCGTGCGTTTTGACTCGCAAATCCTCCGCCGTCTCTTCCTCGGAAAACACCAGACCGGCCAGGAAAGCCCCGATGATGGCCGCGATCCCGACTTCCACTGCCAGCACGGAGAGGCCGAGGCAGATCAGAAGCGCGAGACTGAAGTAGGACTTCTGCCGGGTGAAGTGGGCAACTCGCGGCACCACCCGGCGGATCATCCCTCGTCCAGCCAGCAGCACAAAAATCACCAGCCCCAGGGCCAGAATCACCGCAATCGCAATCTGTCTTGCGTCTTTCTGCCCCAGGGTCACGCCGCTCACCACGGCGAGAATGATCATGCCCAAAATGTCGTCAATCACGGCGGCGCCCAGAATAATCCGCCCCGAGCGCGATTGTTGCTGCCCGACATCCTCGAGCACGCGGGCCGTAATCCCAACGCTCGTCGCCACCAGCGCCGTGCCCAAGAAAATAGACTCCGTGTTGGAATGCTTGAACCAGAGGCCTGCGCCAAAACCAAGCCCAAAAGGCACTGCAATCCCGAGCATCGCCACGCGCGTCGAAACCCATCCCACCCGCATCAGTTCGCTCAGGCGCTGTTCCAGGCCAGCCGAGAACAGCAAAACGATGGCTCCGATTTCGGCCAGGACGTTGACAAGGGGGCCTGCGTGGACCAGCCCGAGCGCATGCGGGCCGATCATGATTCCCGCGGCGAGCTCGCCCACCACCGCCGGCTGGCCAAGCTTCTGTGAAAGCCAGCCCAGTATCTTGGCTGCCCCAAAGAGGAAGAAAATCTCAATCAGTATTTTTCCGGATTCGATTTCCATCGAGCCTTTCTCAGATCACACTAACCTCCTCGCGTATCTTATCCTTGATTTGTGCGTTCTGCCCACCCAAAAAGGAAGCTCGCTTGCGGCATCGGACGGCGCCAGTGTATTGGTGATCTCCTGGTTCCTCACTCGGGCGGGCCGCTTGCTGTCTTGCCCGAACTCGACGGGGTTATTGAGCCGGCACAATCTTCCTTTGGCACTTTTGACCAGCTCCCCCTCTTCCCAAATTAGGTCTCAAGGAGAGCAGCTTGGCTGATCAATAGCGAAACAGAGCAGCGATTGACGAACCATCCGGCATATCTGAGGGCGGCACGGCATAGACGGTGTCCCCGTGTAAGATGGCTTGAACTGCGACGAGGTTCAGCAAATCCTCATCACCGGGTTCAACTTTCTCGTGGACAGACACTAGGTTCTCTTGGGGATCAAAAGTGCCCCACTGTTGTACGCCGACCGCGACAAAGGCGAACTCAATGCGACCCTGGTAGGCCGCAGGAAGGATTTCCCTTACGTCCCTGGAGATCCTGTTGGCGTTGGTAGGGTCATGGTAATGTGCAAGGGCTTGGTCTTGTGCTTGCTTGAAGTATGGGTGAACAATTTCCCAGGCGGCAGCATGCAGTTGGCTCGCGCTCAAGGTCTCAGGATTTCCCGTAATTCCTTGATCCAGGAGGCCCGGGTATGTGTTGGCCTTCGCGTAAATCGGAAGCAGATAGTCCACGCCTGCCAGCAACAAAGGGGTCGGCTGGGTCCTTAACAGGCTTTGCAGGCCCTTATCAATTGCCCGAAAGTATCGCAGCACGTTCTCCTTGGCATCGTCCATCCCCGCTCCGTGACCGTGGAACACCGCTGTCCGCTTCCCCGAAGGCCGCGATGTTGTGGTGTGCAACTGAAGCTGTGCCTGGAAATCATCGTATTTGAGCGCCTCGCGAAGACTTCGAGGGATACCTTCCAGATCCAGTTCACTCACAGTGTAGCGACTGCCCTCAAAGAGTCTGACTTGGTTCTGGCTGAGCGCTACAACATAAAAACGGCCGTCACCTGTGAATAAGGAGAGAAGAGGCTTCACATGGAAGCGATCGGCAACCACGACCAACTGCTGAAAATGAAGCGGAAGGCGAAAGTATCGGAAAAAGCCCTGAGATAAGAAGAGCGCGAGACCGTTGTCCTGGTAGCGCCAGAAGTGTTTTCTTTGCACGAGCTCGCGGGCGGGTGCCAAGAACTCTCTGGCCAGCGCTCTCCGAAGCCCGTTTTCCACCAGCCCTGCTTCAGCCTTCCTCAGAAGATTCTTCAAGCGAATGGGATCCTGGAGAATCTCTCTTCCTGCACGGTGCGTAGGCAGAAAGATTGAGACAGCCAGCCCATGTCGTGTTTCAAGCAAAGGCCTTAATTCTTGCGCGGTCAATAGGTCCATCCGGTTGCCACCTCCTCAAGTTGCAATCACCCGGCTGCGTGACACAAGCGCCTGCGGGAGGATCTAGCCCACCGATGATTCTCATTCCTTCTTGAACCGCTGGCCTGGGCCGGCATTGGTCTGAAAGTAATGGGGAAAATGCTCTTCAGGGTTGAGCTGGCGGCACGAGCTCGAGCACGACAACGTCGCGCGCCCCCTCGACCGGTTTGGGCACAAGCCGTTCCGGGGCAATCTTCTTCTGTCCGGCCAGATACTCCTGGATTCTTGACGCTCTTTGCTTCCCTAGTGGGTCGATTTCTTCCTTCTGTGCGCCGATGCCGAGGGTGCACTCCACCCGAGAAAACCTTTGCAGAACCGTGGCCACCTCGTCTAATTGCCGACGATTCCGGGTGGAAAGATTGGCGGAGCGGGCTGGGAAGGCAAGTCTCAGCGCCGGTGGCACTCGCTCAAATGTAACTCCCACCGCAGCCGAACCGATCCGCTCCCGCAGGGCCTTGCGCACGGCTCCTTCGCCCAACTCTCCCAAATCCTGTTCTGCCAGATAAACGAGATGGACAAGCAGGACCGGTGATTCCGGCTCAAGGGTCACCCGATAGTTCAGCAGGGGCGAGCGGTCTGAAGGCCATGCCGAAGCAATCGCGGGCCTCACCCTGGCCCAAAGTTTGCCACGGATCTCTTCGCTGGTCTCCAATGCCGGCTGGGCGGGAGGAATCAGCCGACCGGTCAACGCGGTCAGCTCTTCGCGCGTGGCGACGTCATAGACGGCCACCTGCGTCGTCCGCCCGGCGCGCGCCTGGAGCAACTCCTCTAACCGGCGGCGCCTTTCCGTTGAAAAGCCCTCCGGCAGCACTGCCACCACGCGGACGCGAATGCGATCGGGAAAAATCTCCGTGCCTTCCTGGAAGATGGCATCTCGCGGGATGAATTTGTGCAACTCGTCAAGAACAACACGGCGAATACGCGCTTCCTGCGTCAACCGGGTGAGGGTTTGCTGCAAGGGAAAGGCGACCATGGCCACAAAAATAAGGAGGATCAGCACGCGCCGCGGCAGGCTTCCCACTCTCCCCAGCAACCGGCGCAGTGGTGTCCGCTCAATGACCTCGTAGAAGTGTTCGCTCTTCTCGTGTTCTTCGAGCCATTTATTGATTTGCGCCCGCACGCCTGCCGTATCCATGTGGACGCTGAAGAAGACCAGGAAGGAACTAAATATGATCGCCACCAGGTTGGTAAGGAACAGCAAGCCACCGCCCCGGATGATGGGCCAGTCCCATCCGATTCCCAGTCCGAAGCCGACCACGCCCAGCGGTGGCATCAACGCCACGGCCACGGCTACGCCGGGCAAGGCTGTTACGCCGCCACCCTGGCCGCCACGGCAGACCACGATGGCGCCAGCCATCCCCGAGAGCACCGCGATCCCCAGGTCGAGTAAGGTGGGTTGCACACGGGCCAAAATCTCGGGCGTCGGCGTGCGGAAGGGCAAGACCCAGGTAATCACCGCGGCCAGCAGGATTGAACCCAAGATGCTGAGGAGGACATTCGTGAAGGCCTTGAGGCCCAGATAAAAGTCGCCCAGGGCGATGGCCAGGCCGCTGGCGATGATCGGGCCCATCAGGGGAGAAATCAACATCGCCCCAATAATGACCGCCGGGCTGTTGACGATCAACCCGAGCACGGCGATACTGGTGGAGAAGGTGATTTCGAGCCAGTAGTTCAAGTCGGCAAACTCGGCGCTCCGGAAGACCTCGGCATAGATCTCCGGCTTCCTCCCCTCGCTCACCCGCAGCAGGCGCGCAAAATACATGCGCAGCGCGTTCATGGTTCGACCGAGTAACGGCCACACCCGCCCCAGCTCCTCGGTTGTGGTTTGGTCGAGTTGAGGATTTGGATTGGGTCGCATCTTTGGGTCTGTTTTTCCTGGAAACGCTTGCGACTTCGATTTCAGTCAGACGCCGATAGGGCGCAATACCGCCATCATTCTCCATCAACACCTTGCCGCGTGACAAGCCAGCTTTGTCGGCGAATGAGCGACGATGACCGTCCTCCCAGGTCGAACTTCCTGAATCGCGTGTCGGATATGCTGCCCGGTTCGCGTAGAAAGGCAGGTGTTAAAGCTCTCTAACTTCATTCTTCTATTTCTAGTACGCCGTTTTTCGCGTTGCTTCCGTCTTCCGCCGCTGCGACCGGAGAAGCCCAAGCACGGCATCATTCCAGCCCACCGGCCCAGGAGCAATGCCACGGGTGAC